>NZ_JBEOOZ010000004.1:0-207398 GCF_040309625.1 Psychrobacter sp. 78a-MNA-CIBAN-0178 | reverse complement strand
AAACAAGACTAAAGGGCCAATAATCATTATCAGCCCACCCTCATTCAGCATGCTACTGCCCACATCATTAAAGGTTAGTGCATAAGGGGTGATGCCTCGCACATCTTTTGCCACGTACAGCATATTGGGATGGTCTTTTTCTATATCCACTACGTTACTATAGGGCCTGGGTAATAAGGTAATACTGGCTGTATCTTGGGTAGGTAGTACATCCATATTAGAATGGCTCGCTATTGATTTTTAATTATTAAGAATATTTATTTAAGGGTTTGTCGTGTATTGGTCTCGTACTGTCTAATCGACGTTGGCTAATCAGTTTTCATCTAGGCAATCACCAGCATCACATACAATATCGACCCGACAAACCATATGACATTAATTGCAATGCCTGAGTACCATTTTATTTTCATTTTTCGGTTTTGATTGTTAAAGGCGGCCTTGCGCTCTTCTGTGACAGGTAGGATGTTATACGGATTGTGCTCACCGTCCCACATAAGCCGCCGCTGCACTTCCGGATGTAGTGCAGGATTAGCGCTTGATTGATAAATATTGCCCTCTGCTAGGTCTAAAAAGCTAACTGTACAAGCACGCAACCAACCCATAAAGGTCACTTCATGTTGTAGTCCAGTCAGACCCTTGTCTTTTTTCTCTTGAGCAATATCGGCACAGGCGAGTAGCGATGTGCTGATATCTGTTGGACACGCGTGGGCATATCGTGGATCAAGCGGTAGCTCGTCTGCGGGACGCTCCATATAGGTACGGATAAACGTCCATTGGTCGTAAGGGCTGAGTTGCATATCTTCAAAATTAATAGATATACTTGGCTCTCCTGTCGTGTTATTTATGACATGTAGATTCAGTACTTCATACACTAAACCTTCATTACGCCTTATGGAGGCTGTGATGTCTTTATAATTAATTAAATGAAAAATAGGGTCTTGTTTACGCTTGTGCTCATAATAAGCGATTTGTTGAGTGTTTTTTAATAGCAGTATTTTATGGTAGCGAGATTGCTTTGTTTTTAGTTGCTTTAGGGTTAAGAAAGGGGCAGTAAAAAAAGAAATAAAAATAGCAATCAGACATATAACTGCATAAAAATAATGAATTAAGATCCCTTCTCTTATTACCGCATTAAACATAGCGTAAATAATAAACATAAATTGCCCAAACAACCATAATGAACTATATGATGCTAAAAACCATACATTTTGAATAGAGTTAATAATGGGATGAAATAATAAATAATCAGGATTCACCTCATGAGCAAGCTTACTCAGCCGCTCTATACTTGCATTTTTTTCTTTAAAATTAGGAATGCTGCCCTCATAAGGGCGACTGAGTATTTTACCGACAGGAGGTATAGGGGGAACAGGTAAGATCATAGTTATACAATATGTAGTTAGCAATTTTTGCTAGCTATTATAAGCCACCACTGCCCATACAAATAAGCCAACGTTGATGAGTATGATACATACCCATCTGACATTAACCTCCCAATTTTTACCGTCAAAGGCTAATTTGGCTTCATCAGTTATGGGCTGTATCGGATACGGGTTGTTTTGACCGTTCCATGTCAAAAGCTTTTGCACGTCAGGATGTAAGATGGCTCGCTTGGTGCATTGGTAATGATTAGCCTGAAATAGATTACCTAAAGCTATTATTGAGCCTATTATAAAGACCATGATCTGACCACCGCCAGAATGATCACTAGGCAGTATGCCGTTTTTGCGATAGATAATATCAGCGCAAGCAAAAAGTGATTTACTGGTATCCGCAGGGTATGCTTGGCAGAGTTCGCTGTCTATTGGCAGCTCATCCGCTGGACGTTCCATATAGGTACGAATAAATGCCCATTGCACTCGTGGGTTGACTCTATAATCCTCAAGCTTTAAATGATGGGTAATGTCCCCTGTCTCAGGATCAGCGACGTAGAGATTGAGTGGTGTGTACGCTTGATTATATTTGTCCAGATGCAAGTCTGGGCGTACGTCTTTATAGTCGACTACTTTAAGCTCGTAAGGCTTTCTAAACTTCATCAGTGGACGATAGTAGTAGGCTATCTTTTGCTCTTTTTTTAAAAAGTAATACTGGGTGCGAATGAAGTACTTTCTAATGAGTTGATAGAGAAGTAGGATTAGAGGTGTACAGAATACTATAAACATAAGAATGCCCAATACTATAAAAGACATTGTAAAGCCAGATAGTACAAAATCGATATTTAGTATGAACAGTAAGGTAAAAACGACAGAAAACATAAAAGAAGAAAAGTAAACCCAACCAATAGCAAAATAAAACACCCAAAAGTACGCAGGTAGGAATGTTAAGTAATCAGGATTGACGTCGTGAATTTCTTTATTAAGATGTTCAATATCTTCAGTACTCTCTAATAAGCTTTTGTCTATACTGGTGGTATAGGGACGGTCAATAGGATTGTTAAGCTCACTGATATGTTTGGCGAAGTCGTCGCGTAATTGCATTCACAGCCTTCTTGTTTTTCTAAGCAATCATATGCATAGTAAAAAATTTAATCACACTAAATGAAACAAATGCAGTAGCTTATAGGCTAGCCCTGTGTCGTAGCCTTTAATTGCCCCTATCATATCAATAAAAAATGCAAAAACGAATAACATGACGATACCAAATAAAATAAGCAAAATACTATATGTCAGCTTTTTCCAAATAGGCTGATTGGCGTCTTCTATATTGCCTTCGGGCAGATATTTGTTTAGATCGTGCGGATCATTCGGGTCGATCTGACTCTCAGCTTCAATCTCAGGACTAAATTTGGGGGTAATACTGGTGTTGATAGAGAGTAGGCGTCCTAGATAGCGTAGCCATAGTTGTATGATGACTGCTAAATGTGTCCAATGCAGTCTTAATGCCTGCTTTGGATATTCCATATTTTCATCTGAATCAAGAGCGGCTAGTGTAGCTCGCTGAAAGGATACTAATGGTGTTTCTCTTTTTTTATGCACGGGATGAATATAGCGAATAGCATTCTTGACTTCTATAAGTTGCTCATCATCGCCTTCCATATAGCGGCGCACAAGTTCAAAATGTTGTTTCAGTTGTGTTCCACCTAGTATTTCTTTAGCTGTTAAATCACTGACAAAGGGCAAGCTAAACATACCAGTAATCGTCACACCATCATCAGCAAGTGTGATACCACGCACATCACCACCGTCTTTGTAGGTAGTGCCCATATAGAATTTCAGGTCATCCCAATCAAAAACCTGTACTTGTCGATTGGCTTGGCGAACATAAACCTTACGTGTCTTACGATTAAAACGAATAGGTAGATAAGTGTAGGTAAATAACTCTGTTGAGAGTAAAGCGAGTAAATAAATAAAGGCAACGATAAAGGCTAACGTTATACTACTAGCTAGCATCCCCAATAAAAAAGAACCTGTTAAAAACTCGTCATACAATATAACAAAACCCAAGTAAATAACACCAGATATCAATCCTAAAAAAAACAAACTGCCAAACGTGACATCCCCGCGTATTCTATCTTGACGTCCTGTTAACTCCATATAGGTGGAGTTAAACTGTACGACGGTACGCTGAGGATAAAGTGGTACGTCATAATAATGCGTTTTATCTAACCATTTAAAATCACGAATCTCTTGAACCCTTCCGCCTAAACCCATGCTAAAGTTCTCATCTAGCTTTTTATTAACTTCTTTATAGGATAGTTTTGCAAAAGGGTTCCTGCCATTAATATCTATCACTTAATTATCCTCAAGATCAATATCATCACCAACTACAGCACGATCAAACTGTTCTAACGTGTGCTCAAGTGACCAGTCAGCATTCTCGATCCCCCAAACACTAAGATTGAGCCAATTTTCCATTCCTGACTTTTTCCAATAGCCAATGAATAGGTTAATACCGATAAAACCAATAAGTAAAACGACACCAACACCTGTTGCAGTTGCTCCTAAACTTAAAGTCAGAAGCAACGTTGAGCCAGCACCAGTGGCTGCTGAACCATAGTAAGCCCACATCATAGTTTCATTATCATTTTCTTTGGCATCACGACCCGACTTTATATCAAATCCTGCAAATATTGCCGCCCCGCCGATACCTAATAGCCTTGCACCATTTGATAATCGACTAGCTTGACGAGTAGCATCAGACAATTTTTTAGCATTTACAGATTGACCAGCACCTTTTGCTAATTCAAGCTCACTTGCCAATAGCTTGCTGGCATTACCGCGCATTTCTAAACTACCGCCTAACAACACCATCAATCCTGCGGCTGCCTTACTGCCTTCTACTAGTCTATCCTCTTGAGTTTTTGCTTGAAAAAATGCACTGACTAAAAAGACGCATGCCACAGTTTGTAGCATTGCACCGAAGTAGTGAGTTCTGACCGCTAGATCTACTCTTCGATTGGTAATATCTGCAAAACGTTTGTAATCCTTATAACTTTGGTCATATAGTCCAGAGGTCATATTAACTGACTGATCAATTACCTGTCTCAACGTGTTTTTGTCAGAATAGACTTTACTACTATTCTGATAGACATTCATTCCTGCTCTGAGTTGATTTTTATCTATATAGTAGATGAAGTTTTGACTAATGGTTTTATTGAGTCTGGCAGACTCCCCTGAAGTCTTGAGTGCTTGATCGACACTTTCACGTATTTTAGTAGGTAAACTTCCATCTCCTGCGATGTGCATAATACCGTTCATTAGCGCTTTTCTTGCATCAGCATAGCTTCCTTGTCCTTTGACTATAATCAGGGCTTTTTCATGATGATAACCAAATAGGTACTCTTTCTGGGAAAGCATGAGTCCAGATAAAGTTTGACCTGTTCGATAGTTCTTCATAAACGGTACGGCAAGCTGTTCGGCTAACCCAATAGTGATTCCTACTTGATCAGCAATAGCATCATATCTACCAAATATAGCAGCCGAACCTGTATATAATAGTCCCGACCATGAATTGGTTGCAATCTCACTTGTGGTAAATCCTGCCGTGATGGCTGGAAGCCCTTCAATGTGATTGAGGACTTGATCTTGATTAAATGCTAAAGCACGTGCTAAATAATTATCTTCATCGCTTGCTGCTTTTTTGGATAAGTATTCATCATATAAATCAGTCAACATAGGGACGGTAGCCGTTGATCCTAAAAATTGCTGAACGGTAAGGGTATAATAAATGCAACTTATCTCATCTTCCTTGTCGAAGCAGTGAGACATCGTCGTTTTTAGATTTTCGTCTTCGAACACTTCTTTATAAGCGGTAGCTAATGTCTTTAACAAGGTGTTAAGCTCATTTTGACGTTGTTTAGATATTGCTTCAAAGTTTGCAAGCCAACTATCCATCTCGCTTTCACGAATCAGATTACTATAGCTTGACCATGCTAATTGTCGTTGACGCTGCAAGTACCTTGAAGCACCCTCTTGACGTCTTTGCTCTTCTGCTCGCTGCTCTGCGTCGCTTGGGCCATCTCCTTCCCACCTTGGCATAGGTCGCATCAGTTCGGTATGTTCATTGATTCTATCTATATGTTGCTGCGCATCGGTTTTCGCTTTCTCATCTATATTATCTTTCAAGGTATTAATAAGCGTCGCTACTGTATGACGATATACTTCATCTACAGTAGGCCGAGAAGCTAGTTGAGCTTGTATCATAAACTCATTTAAATCAATTAATTTTCCTATGGGATCTATTATAGAGATAGCAAACATTTCGTAAGAATCATCATTATAAGTACTCCATATTTCACCAACAAACGTTTTAAATTCAGATGTTCTATCAGGTTGATAGTTATTCTTAGTCAGTGGATTAGTAAATAGTCTACCATGATACTCAATCGGTAAAAAAACTCTATCGGGAGCAACAGGGTTTGGTTTTGCTTTATCCACTATATTCCAACCTATACCTCTAATAGCTCCGCCATACATTCCTCCTTCTTTACGATATCTAGCTAAATCAAATGAGATCATACCGTAACCCTCTCGAAGAGCTTCAATACTCGAATTCCTATCATTTTTGCGTTGATTTAATAGCTTTTTTGTCCACTTGACTGGACTGTATGCAAACCATAAAGTAGCAATTTCTTTATTTGGATCAGGTATACGAATAAAGCTTGACAAAGTTTTACAGTTAGCACCTTTGTTGCAAATGTAATCATTAGCAGGCAGCTCTGGAGTACTCTCTATATTTTCAACATCAAATTGTTTAAAATACCGCTTTTCAGTTATAACATAGCCATACCAATTCCCTTTATCGTCAAGAATGTAAAGGTAGCCTTCCCTCAAAAGTCTATCTGCTGTTTCGAGAGACTTATCATTAAAAATATAGCCTGTACGAGTTGGTACAAACATAAAACCTTCCGTTAAACACTGCTCACATCTCTCTGCCATGACCTTATCCCTTATCTTTTAATTATCTGATGTCACTAAATCTGATTGCTCATAACACTCATATAACCATCTATTCATCATTGTCATACGATCTACAGGATTGGTCAGATGAGTCGCTGCTACTAATTGATTATTTGCTTTATCCAACCAACTCAGTAATGTCTCATAGTGATTCACTATCAAATCACTACCTTCAATCCCTTTTTTGGCAAAAAAGCGATTAAATATACTGATATCGTCTAGCTGGCTTTGGGTAATTGGACAGTAGCTTGACTGATGTTGAATATAATTTTTAGCGTCAGCGATACAATGATGAACATTATCCATACTGTGCCAGTCACTACCTAATGCCAACCACAGCCGCTTGGGATAGCCATAGCGGTTGGCGATATAGTGATGCTGTTTTAACGGTAAGAGGTGAATCAGCACTTGCGCATCTAAGTAGCGAAAATGCTTTTTTTGACTGCCTTTCTGGATGATTTGATTCAATCCTAGTAAACGAGCGATTTGCTTAGCATCTGGTTTGGAGGCTTCTATATCAGTTGTATTAACTATTGGCTGCTGCCATTTAGGCTCGTCTGGTAGATACTCTTTTGCACTGATTCTTGTTTTATATGCCCTTATATTAGGGGCAGTATAATCCAGTAATGAGAGTATGCCGTGATGACGAGATAGCAGCTCACACTGCTGCAAATGCATCTCTAGGATATTACTGATGTCTGAGCTTAGCGTGACCATGACTGGACTATCGATCATATGGTAGCTAAGCAATTCTTGTTGTAATGAGTATATAGCGTCAGGGAAGGCAGAGTTTATCTCGCCGATCAGCTCTGTCTGGCTATGATGAACAATCATGACATCAAAGGTACTGAGCACCCTAGCGTCAAGCGTTTGCGTCTGTAGGCTTACGCTCAATGATTTTTCTGGTTGGATATTCATTATGCTGTCATGCTTTTATATCTGTGTGTGAGATTTGGGTGAGAGTCATTTTTATTATAAGTCGGTACTAGCAGCGTGATTGTCCTCAGCCTGCTCTGACAACTTCTCACAAGCTTCAAACTGCATCTGCTTCATCACTAAGTTTAAAGCCTCACCACCCCCACTGCCCCAATCCACCTTACTCGCCTTATACCCCACTTGCTTCGGTGTGATAAACGTCACATTGCCACCCGATAGCTCAATGCCACTGCCCGCCGCTTTTAGGGTCAGCGTATCAGGCGCGATAATCTCAATACTATCTCGGCTATGGAGTCTCAGTACTTGCTCGCTATCTAAACGCATCTCGTTCTGATGTGCTTGTATGGTCACATCGCCATGAGCAGCGGTATGGGTTTGGGCTTTATTACTGTAGTAATGGATATCGCCCGCTACTAGCTGATTCATCTGGGTTTGGCTATGATGATGGGTGTTATCTGTGGCGTGGCTATGGGTGCTTTGGGTACTGGTATGCTGACTGTGTTGTCCGCTGAGCATCGCTAGATGGCGCTGGGAGTCGATAAGCAGGTTAGCCTGTTGCCATTGACCTGATTCACTTAGGACTGAGTCATTGGTATCTTTGCTAAACTGGGCGTATGGGGTTTGGCTGTCTTCGTTACTGCCGCTTTGATTACTGCCTGCTTTGTTGCTTTTCTTATTGTTTGTACTCTCTATCCCGACTGGTTGATGAGCCTCAGTCAGCTGCTTGTAGGCCTGCTGGTGCTGATCCGCGGTTTGCAGTTTGCCATGGCTGCTGTGACTCATATGAGCGTTTGATTCTTGGCTGGCAGTTTGACTGCTACTGATATGAATACCTGTGCTGCCTTGAATATTGGCGGCAGCTTCAGTCTCTATGCTGATGCCTTGTCCTCTTGCTTGACCACGAGTGTGGTCGCTGTGCTGGTATAGGTGACCGATAGTTAAGCTAGACTGGTAGCTGCTGCTGTAAAGATTGATTTGCGGACTGTCAGGATGAGCGTCAAACATGAGCTGGTTATAGCCATTAATAAGGCTGTCTTTGCTGGCGTCGCCTGTACGGCTTGAGTCGATGCTTTGAGTCTTGATGCCGTCGATGGGATGGGCATGGCTTTGATTGATGAACCAAGCAGGACTGGTGGCATCAAGGCTATCTGAGTCACTGGCGATGCTATTATGCTGGGCGTTATCGTTGCCTTGGCCGTTGTGGGTGCTGCCAATAATGATGGGATGGATGATGTCACCATCGATGAAGTCGATCAGGACGTGTTGCCCATGACGCAGGGGATGGGTTTGTCCCATGTGGTCGGCGACTAAGTGACTGGCAATGGGTACCCAGTGGGCGTCATCACTACTGCTGTCGCTATTTTGTTCGCCCCCTTGTTCATTCTGCCAATGATAATGGATATGAGCGCGATGATTACGGTCATGAGTAATAGCACTGCTATCGGTGTCAATAATACTGGCACTCATGAGACCCGTCAGACTCGGATGCGGTTGTCCAAGTGTAGCAAGCTGTTCCCCATAAGGAATATGGTAATGGTGCGGAAACGGTAGATAGCAAGCGCTGATATGATGGACGTTGTCATCGTTGTCGTCATCATTATCATAGTTGGTATTTGGCTGTAAGGTAATGGGGTCAAAGGATGCTGCCCCCAGCCAATCTGCCGGAATATGGTTATTAATGTGCTGATGAATAGACACCAGACTGATGGGATCGGTTAAATAAGGGTTGCCGTCAATATGATGCACGCTGGGTAGTTGTAGGTGACGGATATTGCCGGTTAAGCTGCCTAGATTGGCACACTGCTGCGCGTTCTGCTGGTAGCGGGTGGCAAGCTTATCGAGACTGTCATCATCAAAACGGCTATGACTATGTAAAAAGCGCTGATGCGTGCTGTTTGATGAATCGATCGGTTGCTCGCTACTGCTACTGCCGGTATAGGTACTCATCAAGCGACTGTCATAACGATGTAGGTCGCTTTGCTGAGTATGCTGCGCAATACGCGGACGAATGGCAGTAATGCGGTCTTGTCTATCAGCAAGGTTGGCAGGGTTTTGACTGAGGATGCTTTGGATATCATTGGTATCAGGGCGCAGTATTTCGCCATCACTAGGTAACAAGACTAGAGTGTGCTTGTCGCTCTCATGACGGTAATAGCCTGTGACGCCATAGAGAGCAAGGTATTGGGTTAGATAAGCCAGATCGGTTTGGTTGTATTGGACGCTATGCTGTATATGGTAATCGCTGGCGCTACTTAAGCGCTCGTCAATCTCAACGTTCATATCGTACGAGCTTATGATTTGAGTGATGAGCTCACTGAGACTGAGATGGTGGTGACGGCGGTTATGACTGTTTAGGCGTAGTTGGCTAAGAGCAGGTTCGCAGATGATGCGGTAAGCGGCCATGCCGCTGTTGCTACCAAGGGCGATGACTTCGGTGATGATGCCGTGGCGAATTTGGCTGGATAGCATTGTATCGCCAGTATTCCATTGTATCGCCAGGCTTTGGCCTATCCAGTCTTTGGTATCCAGTCCTGCTTGTGGATGCAGTAAGGTGATGCTAATACGATAACCACAATAGAGGGCAAGCTGGCGCTGCTGATAGGACTGCTGACGTTGGTCTTGATGATACGGACTTGGATAAGCATTAGGCGCTGGCATAAGAGCGGGCTTACTCCAAACACTGTCGGGCAATGGCATGCCGAGCAAGCTCTCAACCAAGTCAGCCTGTTGAATGAGGCTGGTGGCAATATCAGGATGGGCACTACTCAGTTGCACATGCCGCTTTGTTTGAGTCCATACCATGACAAGCCCTTCTCTATCAGTCCAAAGGTGGAAAGTTTAATATTACAAAATCACAAATAGTGTATAAATTGCCCGTTAACCAAGTATTCATTTGTCGTTGATTCAATTAATAGCCATCGTCAGATGAATCACGCTTGGGTTGAATGCCAATCATGTCAGACAGTGTCGCCAGCTGGTCTTCGTTTTTGATGATATGAGTCAGCCATTGGTCGAGCGGCATATCCGCCCAATCAATCGCCCGACCGAGTAAAAACGTCACCGGACTGTGGGGCTCATTGGTCGCAAAGTAGTCTTGAATTTGACCCAGCAACTTAAGCGCTTGCTGACGATTGCTTTGATGATCACGGTTGCTAGGATTAAAACTGGTTGAGCTAATATTTTTTGCGCTAGCTGATTGTCCACTACTATCCGACATCACACTGTCACTATCACCCATGCTGTCCATAATATCGGCTACGCTATCTTGAGCAGAATTACTATTATCATCAGAATACTCTGGTATCAATGGACGCAAATGTTGGGTCAGAGCAACCAGTAAGTCCGTGACTGGTGCGAATACTGGTGCATCCATACCCATCAGATTATTGAGCTGGTCGGTCAGTGTTTGCCACTGCTCAGTAACTTTATTAAGATTGCTCATCAGTGCTTGTTGCCATGCCTCATTACTGGTTTTTATAGCGTGGTTATAATCACTTAGTGTTAATTGATTGGACGTTTCGCTATCGGGGTTTTGCTGACGCTGCTTATCATGATCGCGCGCGGTTAGATAGTAGTTATAATTGTAATTTCCTGCTTTACTATCAGCGAGCGATAGCTGTTTGATATCATCAGTGAGCGCCTTGACGAACCATGACAGTAGCCCTGCCCTGATATCCATGCTGTCTTCTTCACCATCTAATGGTGGATACATGGTGAGCCAATATTCGTCATTAAATGCTTGCAGTACGCTCAATCCATGACTGATGCCTGCTAGATGATTGGTATGACTCAGTGCATCGACGTACCACAGTGCCAGCTTCATATCTTTACTGGTATGGCTGAGCAAATCGGCACATTGGTTTTTGACAAAGTCCCAATCGGCCACTTTTAGTTCAGTAACCCAATTGCCTTGTGCCAGTAACGGATCGTCTTCTTGACGAGCGGCCACAATGGCATCGATACGTGGATCAAAGATGAGATCTTCTCCCACCCCATGATGGCTGCCATCGATAGGCGCGATAAGGGTGTCAATATCGGTCAGTAAGGAATTGCCCATATTCATTATAATAAATCCTTCTTAACAGATTTTTTACTGATGGTTTTTTTCACTGATGGCTTTTTTACGGCAGGCTTTTTGGCTGAAAGGGGTTTGCTTGGCGTTTCCTTAACTTGATCCTCAACTTGATTTTCAGTTTCATCTTCGCTGTGTTGCGCCATTTGATTGAGCGCCACAACGGCATCAGTATCCAGACGGTAGGCAAAATTATCATCCGCATCGACGAATACTGTAATCTTCTTTAACACACTCTGACTGTCATCATGAGCCAGCAGTTGACCCGCCAGCTGCGGTAGCAAGGTATGACTGATAATCGCATCGGCATTACGTGCACCAGAATCGACCTCGTGACAACGCGATAAAATAAGCTCGATCACCTCATCATCAATAACACAAGGCACATCATAATTGTCACGAATACGGCCAGTAATTTTATCCAACTTAAGACGAATAATTTCTGCCAGCGCGTTATCCGTTAACGGATAATAAGGTATCACTGTTAGACGACCCAAAAACGCGGGTTTAAAGGCTTTGTACAGATGCGGATTAATGGCCTGTTTTAAGCTATCACTGTCTGGCAGGCTAAAGTCCGTAACACTCGGATCAGTATTGATACACGCCTGCATAATCTGCGATGAGCCAATATTACTGGTCAATAAAATAAGGGTGTTTTTAAAATCAATTAAACGCCCCTCGCTGTCTTCCATGACCCCTTTATCAAAGACCTGATAAAATAAATCCAATACGTCTGGATGGGCTTTTTCGACTTCATCGAGTAGCAATACACTATAAGGGCGACGGCGGACCGCTTCCGTCAATACTCCGCCTTCACCATAGCCAACATAACCTGGCGGCGAGCCTTTTAATGAAGCAACGCTATGGGCTTCTTGATACTCTGATAGGTTAATCGTAATAAGGTTACGCTCACCACCATATAATATCTCGGATAGCGCCAACGCCGTTTCCGTCTTACCCACACCACTTGGCCCTACTAACATAAAGACACCTTGTGGACGGTTAGGATCATCTAGGCGGGCTTTGGCGGTATGAATGCGCTTGACGATAGCGGCCACAGAATGATCTTGGCCAATGACACGCGCTTGCAAGGTATCAGCCAAACTTAAGATATGATCTTTTTCATTCCCCGCCATATCGTTGAGTGGAATCCCTGTCCAATCTGAGATAATCTGCTTAATAACCTGACGATCTAATACAGGATGAATAAGGCGCTGCGTTTCTTGTACTTGTTTTAACGATTGCTCAATACTTTGATACTCAGCTTGTTTGTCTAAGCGCGCTTTTGCACTAAGGCTATCAGCGCCACCTGCCTTGCCATTCAGTTGTTTATTAAGCGCATCAAGCCGGTTATTAAGCTCGCGCTGTTCGTGCCAGCGACTGGTCATATCAGCAATGCTTTGTTGATTCGACTGACGCTGCTCATCGAGTACCGCTATTTTTTGGCTGACTTTCTCTTTTTCATCCACACCGCCGATACGCTCAAGTTGTTGACTGAGATTATTAATATGCTGTTCTAATTGCACACCTTTGGCTTTTAATCTGTCGAGCTGATTGGGTATGGCAGTCTTGGATAAGCTCACCCGTGCAGCCGCCGTGTCTAACACACTGACCGCTTTATCAGGCAGCTGCCTATCGCTGATATAACGTGCAGATAGCTCAACCGCCGCTTGTAGCGCATCGTCGTCTATTAATATGCCAAAATGATCTTGCATCTTGGCACTCAACCCACGAATCATGGCTACTGCTGTCTCGATATCAGGCTCATCGACTTTAACCACCTGAAAGCGACGAGAGAGTGCAGCGTCTTTTTCAAAGTATTTTTTGTACTCAGACCAAGTCGTCGCGGCAATGGTTCTAAGCTCACCACGTGCTAGCGCAGGCTTGAGTAAATTAGCCGCGTCATTTTGACCTGCCTGCCCGCCAGCACCAATCAAAGTATGCGCTTCATCGATAAACAGAACAATCGGCTGTAGCGAGGCTTGTACTTCTTCGATGACTTGCTTGAGACGGTTTTCAAACTCCCCTTTGACACTCGCTCCTGCTTGCAATAGCCCCATATCGAGACTGCGTATCGTCACGTCTTTGAGCTGATCCGGCACTTGACCTGCAACTATCTTTTGCGCCAGTCCCTCAACCACTGCTGTTTTACCTACCCCTGCCTCTCCAGTCAAAATAGGGTTATTTTGGCGACGACGAATCAAAATATCGATCAGTTGATGAATCTCAAATTCACGCCCTATCACTGGATCTATTTGCTCTGCACTGGCTTTAGCAGTCAAATCATAAGTATATTTATCCAACGCAGGGGTTGGCTTAGCTTCAGTTTGCTTAGTGTCTAAAGATTCTTGATTGTTAGTATCATCGTCTGCACTATTCGCACCATCATCAGCACCCTTATTGACGCCTTTATTACTGCTTGATCCACTGCCCTCAGTACTACCGAGACATTGACGCTCATAATCATCTTTGAGCGTGAAGCGATCAATATACTGTAGCTGTTCAGGAAGGGTTTTGAGTAGCGACTGATAACGCTCATATGCCAATAGCACGAGCAATATATGACCAGAGCGGATCTCTAAGGCGTTATTATTATCAATACTCTGACCATGTTGGCTGCTTGCCAGCTCCCATGCATCCTCTAACAACGCCATCAAATCCTGACTAAAAACAGGGGTCGAGCCTGTTGCTTGACCAAAGGTATTAAGCAAATCGGTTATGTCTGTTATTAATGATTGCTGATTAATTTTATTCACTTTTAAAATTTGAGCCACATCATTGTGCGGCGTGGCAATCAGTTCATGTAGCAGATGAACCGTATCAACTTCGCGATGCCCGTTATTGATACAAAGCCTAGCTGCCTGCTGCAAACACTGTCGACAGCTTGGGCTTAAGCGGGTAATTACAGCTTTTAACTGGCTCATAAATCTTTTCCTTTAGCATTCTGATTAGACTTAATACCAAACCCAAAAAGTAAGATTAGCTATGTCAAACTCGCTTAGCCTACAAGTCGTAGTACTTTCACTCGTTTTCCTTGCCACTCTAATTTTTGTGAATGGTATAACATTATTTTTATTAAACTGGTTTATTAAACGGATGCATCAAAATTAGAGTGACTATTGAGCGTTATTAGTAAACAAGCAATTTATCTATTAGCAATAAAAGCTTTACTGAATAGGCAACGCATAGCGGGTGTCATCATGATGCTGAGTCGCAGGCTTCGATACCAAAAAGCCGCCGCGTCCTAAACCACCAAAGCCATCCTCAGATAACGACAAAGGGCTAATATATTGCTTATCTAATTCCAGCTGCATCTCGACCGCCAAGCTCACACCGCACCATTTACGAATAAAATCGATAATGACGCGATACATATCCCCTGCAGGCAACAGTCTTAAATAGCGTTTGGCATCCAACTGATGAAAGACGATTCTAATTTTGCTATCGAACTGTACAGCCCGCGCGCCACAAAACGCTGACACCCCAAGTGCCGCATGCTGACCACCGAGTGCGGTCTGCTCGCTAGCGGGCAGATCAAACCACTCAGGCACGAACTGCTGAACGCTGACCGTACTATCTAAAAAATGTGACAATACATGCGCCAATTGGTCAGCGGTCAGACGTCCTGGAGCAATCATGCCAGCATAGGCAATCAAGCTATCGATTGCCGTTAGCTTCTTTGGCTGCCGTGCCAGTGCTCGCAAGCTCAGTAGGTAGCTGTCTTTTTTATGGTTTAATTCATACTGTAATGGCAGGTTATAAAACCAGCTGGCTTGTACATATAAATCCGTCAAACGATGATTAAACAAGTCTAAAAATGCCGGTGCGGCTTTATCTTTTGCATGGTGTACTCGCGAGGCCAAATGATCGGTATACATCGCTGGCAAGGCCGATAATGGGCCAGTCAATCCAATAACCGCTGGGTAAACCTCTAATTGCCTCACCTTCATTTCACTGGTATTTATTACAGTAGCATTGTCGTTCATGTTGTCTTCGGCAATGAGCGCCATCGACTCGATTTCGGCTTGCGGATAGGCCAATGACAAGGAAGCACGATAACGCACCTCGATAGGTGCATGCCCCATACTGGCTTCATGACGAACCAAACGTAATGCCTGCAATAGCTCGTAGGCTTGCGGCTTGGCAGTCAAATCCGTTAAATAAGAGGACTGAGACCGCTGCGTGGCTGACATCTATATATCTCCTCTTTAGTAACGGCATCACTGATGGCAACTTCAACGAAGCTATTTAAGCTGGCGTGATAGCCAAAAACATGGGCCAATAAATAGGCAAACTGACGGATACTGACCCCAGCAAAACTCTTTTGGTTAATATGTATGTCGATCACCGTACCACGTACAAAACCAGGCTGCGGCAAGCGCTGAATCCGCTGAGCTTTGATACTGGTGTTGACAGAGACGATGCCTTCTACCAGCAGTTTATTCGAGGCAGATTGAGTAATATCATATAGCGACAGATACTCTTTCATCAGCTCAGCATCTTGGGCGGCAAGTGATAAAAAGTTCAAACTGATCAGCGATATTAAGCGCCAACGCTCCTCACCGGTGTATTCAAAACGTGCCGTTCTGGTAGGCTGCTTTAATAATGACAGACTACTAAAGCCCGTCATTCCCTCACTAAACAAATCACCTCGGCTTTGACCGAATACCACTTGCGCGGGTAAGTCTCTATTAGTGCATAGCAAAGCGGCACTTATGCTGACCGCACCTGATACATCCTCACGCTGCTTTTCTACAAACATAATCTGATATTCGAAACCCTGCTTAAATTCAGCCATATCTTTATCACGTTTGATATGATAATAACGACCGTCATCTTGCTGCTCATAGTGATTGAGCGCATAAAATGGATGATACTCACGTTGTATCAAACGATTATTACTTTGCTTGGACTCTATGACTTTATTGACCTCATAAATCTCATGCTGAAAGAGCGCACGAGTATCAGGTACCAAATCATAATAAATAGAGCGATGAGTGACTTGAATGGGCTTGGCGGCGGCCTTGAATAGATTTATGACTGGCGTACAGAATAACTTGATACTACTGCTACTCAACTGCTGCAAGTTTTTTAGGCGAATGGTGTTCTTTTTATCAAACTTAAAATAACAGCGAATCTCAAAACCACTGCTATCTATCTTTAAATTTGGACAAGTACGACCAAGATTGAGACGTAGAAAGTTAAATTTTTCTGGAAAGTAAAAATACTCTTTTAATAAAGCAGAGGCAGCATTACTCACGCGGTGACTCGGTAGAAGTTGCTGCTCAGGATCGAAGCCTATAACCTCAAATGGACTGCCTGTCACCTTGTTGACTTGCTGACCTTGGATGTGGGTCTGCTTGACATCACAGCACAAGATATCCCAGAGGCTGGTGCCTTGACTAGCATCCTCATCTATATATAAATCTAACGAATGATTGAATAAAGCCTGATAGTCAAAGCTCGGATTAAGACCTTTGAATTTAATGTTAATGCAGCCGTTAAGCAGTCCATGCTGATTATCGTACACTTCTTGGCGCGTTTCAAAATCGACGCTATCTATCTGTAGCGGTAATAACGTGACGTCTTGGGTTGATTGAAATTGACAAGCCGTGCCATTAATTTTTTGGGTGGTAAAACCATGACCCTTATTGATTAAAGTAGCCTCACTCATCGCATTGCCCTGCACCCCCAGATTAAACTGAGCGATGGACACCGAAGGAAAAGGCTTAAGATAATCGGGATAGACCACTTCAAGTAGAGAATCGGTAAAGTCTGCGTATGAGTCATCAAGCTTTTTATTGATGCGGGCACTAATCAGTGAAAAAGCCTGAATAAGGCGCTCAATATGCGGATCATCTACCGTATCGTGACCCATCAATAACCGATTGGCAATTTTGGGATACTTTTTGGCAAATTCTTTTGATTGTTTATTAAACAAACTAAGCTCATGCTCAAAATAAGGAAGTAGACTGTCCATGATGCCTCAATATATTTATCACTGCTAACTCTGCCGATTTAGCCATGTTGTCGATTATTTTACTAGGTAACGTTGTGAGCTTGGCTCAAAGAACGCATCAAAGCTCACCAACTCTTGGGCAGGATAAACTTTGAGCAAAGCCTCGATAGAAAAACACAGCTGATTGACATCTACCGCGCCAATATCTAGCGATACTCTGACATTCTGCAGACGACTGTCTTGCTGCTCGACCGTCTGCGCGATTTGTCGGCAGATATAATCACAGTCTGCAGGATTGGCACTACTTAGTCCTACAAAGTCCAATATGCCAAAATTCAGTATCGATGAACGTACATGCTGGTAACTTTCTAAGCGCTCTGATATCACGCAACGTGTGTTTAATAGCGCCTCTAAATCTTGCGCTACTGAAGACTTTAACTCATCGATATTAAGCCTGCGAACCACAAGCTCATGTGCTAGATGACGAGGGGCATCATCAAATAATTGCTCAAATAAATTTGGTCGAAATCCGACTTCCTTATTTGAAGCTTTGGCAGCATAGTTCATTGTTGATCGCATTCCTGTCTTATAAAACGGAAAAGAGAAAGGTCCAAATGTAAACCTTTCTCTTTTATCGTAACGTACTCATTATTTTTTATACTACCCAGACTTAAGCGGTATAAGTAGCAGTGTTGTTGGCTAGTGACCATTTCTTCGTCACAGCACCTTTGGCAGTACCATCGATATCTTGCTGGGTGTAAGTCCACTCAACTGCCGCATACTTGATACCAACTTTTTCAATTGGCACGCCTTCTGAGCGTACCGTTGGTTCAACGCTAGCAATGAGCGCATGCTTAAGTTTCACTTCAAGATATTTAACACGTTTGTCACCATTGGCACGATAAAAATCGATTTGAATTTCATCAAAAGTATAGCCAGCTGAACACGCTTCCCATAGCTTGGGACTGGTCGAGTCCAAATCTTTCATAAAGGTCATATCGGCATGTTCACAGCGCTCAGAGGTGTGACCACCAACGCTACTTGCTGTCGCTGATTTTGGCTGACGGATCAGGTGATCCCATGTATTTACTTCAAGCCAACCTTTATGCTCGCTATCACGAGACTCACCGTCAATTTTGTATTTACCACGGAACTGAATATAAATATCTTTCATATCACACACCTTTTAAAAAATTAAAGTTTAACGTTGGGTTTTAATAAACGATCAGCTGTTGCTAGACTGCGGCAGTTGAGTGACCAGACGCAAAGAAACAGACAATTCGTCAAGCTGAAAATGTGGTCTCAAAAAGACCACGGACTTGTAGACACCAGGTTTGCCTGGCACTTCTACAACTTGTACAGAAGCTTCGCGCAGTGGGTACTGGGCTTTGGCTTCTTGTGAGGCTCCGTCGTCTAGCAAAACATAACGCGAAATCCAGTCATTCAAAAATGATTCGACATTGCCAGGCGCTAAAAAACTACCAACCTTGTCGCGCATCATTGCTTTTAGGTAATGAGCAATGCGTGATACTGCCATGATGTATTGCAGCTGAGTGGATAGCACCGCATTGGCATTGGCATCATCGTTTTGATACGTTTTGGCTTTTTGTACCGACTGCGCCCCAAAAAAGGCGGCATAGTTGGTATTTTTGCAATGCACTAATGGAATGAAACCCAAGTCACTTAACTCTTTCTCACGGCGATCGGTAATAGATATCTCAGTTGGGCATTTAAGCGCCAAGTCCCCTTCATCAGTCTTAAAGGTATGGACAGGTAAACCCTCAACCAAGCCGCCACCTTCCACACCGCGAATAGCCGCACACCAACGATAATCAGAAAAGGCAGAAGTCAATCGCGAAGCAAAAGCATAAGCGGCATTCACCCATAGATAATCATTGTGATCATTACCAGAGACTTCTTCAGTGAAGTTAAAGCCCTCTACCACTGTGCCATCTTTAGGATCATAAGGCAGACGACCTAAAAAACTAGGTACTGTCAGCGCCACATAGCGAGCATCCTCTGACTGTCTAAAGGCGCGCCAGCGTATGTATTCAGCCGTTTCGAATATCTTTGATAAATCGCGTGGGCGGCCAATATCAGTAAAGGAATCGAGTCCGAACATCTCAGCAGAAGCCGCCGACACAAACGGTGCATGGGAAGCAGCAGCAACATGAGACAACTGCTCAAGCAGATACATATCAGAGTTTTGGCGAGTAAATTCAAAATCGCCAACGATAGCGGCATAAGGTTCACCACCGAAGCTACCGAACTCTTCTTCGTATATTTTCTTAAACAGCGTGCTTTGATCAAAATCAATTGACGATTGAAAATCTTTGGTAAGCTCGCGCTTCGTAGTATTCATCATACGAATCTTTAGCATGGATTCCGACGGAGTCTGGCTACATAAATAATGCAACCCACGCCAGCTAGACTCTAGCTTTTGAAACTCGGGCGCGTGCATGACGGTGGTCAGCTGCTTGGAGATCAACGCGTCAATTTGGGCAATACGCGCGTCAATCGATGCGGCTAAATTGTCTGATAATGTCACCGTGCCTTGCATGACTTCATTGGCCAGCTCTGCAATTTGCGACTTCGCGCGATTTTTTTCGTCATCGGACTTGGCAACATTACTTTTATTGACGATTTCTTCGAGTAAGTCATAGCTCTCGCTATTCAATGGATCCGTTGCTATCTGCTGCTGGGCTTGAGCATTCATCGTTTAATCCTCACCGTCGGTTTGATTTTGTTCTGCCATTTTTTTGACTTGCTCAGTGTTCTTAAGCACGTCATCTAATAGGTCTTCAAGTTTTTCGTTGGCCGATATTTTGTTGCGTAAATCTGCCAAGCGATCTCGTGCTTGTACCAGTTGCTTTAATGGCTCAATTTGATCAGCAACCGCTTCAGGACGAAAATCGTTGATACTATTGAATGCCAAATCAACTGCGAACTCGCCGCCTTTATCACTCAAGTCATTGCTTACTCGGAACGTCGCACGCGGTGCTAGACCTGACATCACCTCATCAAAGGTATCCAAATCTACTTCGACAAACTTTTTGTCTTTAAAGCGCGGTTGCTCAAGAGTAGAATCTCCTGAAAACTCTCCCAACACCCCAACGACAAACGGAATTTCTTTCGTTTCGATCGCATCGCCCACTTCAACGTCATAAGTCAAATGCACCCGAGGCGCACGTACTTTTGCCAGTTTCTTTTGTACACTGTCTTGCTTTGCCATAATAAGTTACCTCAGCAGTTTCTGGTTTCAACGTAATATACTGAATGGATCAGTAGATTTGGTGTTGCTACTTCTAGGGGATGATGGTTTAGCCGGTCTCTGAACAGGCTTCGCTTTTGGCACTGGACGTGACTTTTGTTTCACTGCTGCTTTTCTTTTAACAGGGGCGGCTGGTCTTTTGACGGCTGCGCGGCGCTTCGCGTTGGACACGCTTTTGCTTCTAGTCGATCGAGCCTTCACCACAGGCGCAGGTGGTTTTGGCAAAGACTCATCATAGTTAAAACCGTAGACTTCACCATATATCTTGCTAAGCGCGTGCTGATACTCAGTTAAAAATGCCGTATCCATATCATCCGTCAAGTAATCTGACTGTAATTGGCTCTGTGAGACAAGAGCACTGCTATTTATAAGGATGCTTTTGAGCGTGGTGGTGCTTTGACCTAAATCAATTGCTTCGCTCGCTGCGTAGACAGCATAAGCATGATAGCCATTGTTGGCGTAAATCTGAGCCAACAGCTCCCAAGCCAAAGAATCCTTCGGATTACGAGTTAGCCTCTGATTTAAGTCGGCAATCAATTGATGCAACTGCGGTGATTTTGCATCCGCATTTTTAAGGGCAGCATATTGGTTGATGATGCTTGACCCTGGATCTTGCTCTTGTATCGAAAGCTCACTATGAGCTGTACCCATAACCGATCCCATAATAAGTAGACCGGTCAAGATCGTCTTAGGTATTTTATTAGTGACTTTGATAGCGTTTTTAATACTTATCATCGTAAATCGGTGCTCGCTATTATTAATATGAGATGTATGCATCTGTTGACTCGATAATGGTTAATCAGCCGTACTAACCAAGGTCGTCATATTGGTTAAAGTGTCTTTGAATCTCGCTTTATCATTATCGTTCATCACCGCATTGTCACTATAAGCGTCAATATTACTCTCCGTTACTTTGACCGCAGAGAGCATAGCAAGTTGACGCGCTCCTACCAGCTGATCATCGAGACTCAATGCTTCGGTTGCCGCTCTTAATGAACGGGCGTACTTTTTTGATTGATAGTTGCTTTGAGCAATGGTCAGCCATTGCTGGGCTGTCACTGCACGCCCATCATCGACTTTCATAGCATCAGAAAGATAAGAGGGTGAAGGCTCATCCAACTGCTTAGCCACTGTTGGCTTAGAAACCGTTAAGGGCTGTGTGTTTTTCTTCGCGGCGCCACCGCACGCTGTCAGTAACACACTGGCACTGAAAATCACAGATAGCAGACCTACCCCTTTCAGCTTAGTACAATCAATAGAGTTCATAAGCAAATCATCATCATTAAAACAAAAAGAATAAGAGAAAGTATGACGTTATAATAGAATATATTTAGAACTAAAGTTCTTTAATGAAAAACTTGTTGCAAATCGATTATACAGATACTTGACAATATTTCAATAAACTCTATACTTTTCTTAGTATATATTTTAGCAGTGCTTACTTTTAAGCGACCGACTGTACCCTTAAATCTGCAGTCACGGGAACCTCCCTTATGCCTTCGCAAACCGCTCGTCTACACCAAATTACCGTTGATACCAATAATACACCCATTACCACCTTATATCCTGCTGCGTTCTCTTGGTCAAGCGCCATTGATAAAGTAGCTACTAGTCAGCTGTTGTTCTACTCACATGCTTTTATAGATTCAAACTCTTGTTTATCTTTGATAAATACATTTGTCTGCTTAAATACCCTTTCAGTTTCCCGTGAACCCAGTCATCGCACTGGGCTTATTAAAGCCGTCAACTACCAGCAGTCAGATGGCGCACTGCATTTTTACACGTTAGACATCGTCAGCCCCGATTGGCAATTAACCCAGTGCATTCATACTCGCAGTTTCATCAATCAATCTACGCTCGATATCGTCACTACCCTCTTTGCCGACTATGAATTTGATTGGCAGTTATCTGAGACTTTGCAGGCATCAGAGCGCTTGTCTTCTCAGCTTCCTATGCGCACCCAGTCGGATGTCAGTGATTGGGAGTTTATAACCGGGCTACTTGCTGATAGTGGTGTCAGTACCCTATGGATATCGGGTGATTCATTAGATAATTTAGGGTATCTGATGCTACTAAGCAGTTTTGATGAGACAGAGTTACTACCATTAGATTATCGTTATGCCCAGTCTTCTATCCAGTCAGGACAAGATACGGTTAATGAGCTACAAATGAGCACGCAGCAACTGGGTAGTCAGACGGTAATAGTAAAAGCAGATGGCTTAAGCGCGGATACTATTTATGAAGGCCAAGCCGCTGATGAGTCAGCACTAGCAATAGATGACACGACTGTGCTTTTAGGCGCGCCCTCACGCGTCGATAGCGATAGCGCAGCGACGGTGTTGGCACAGCAATGGGTGAATGCCAATCGCTGTCAGCGTGAACATTACCAAGCGACTGGTGCGATGCGAGGCATGGTGGTCGGTAGTCCTGTGAGTATTCATAATTTACCTACTATCGGTCGTTTGACTAGCTACTGTATCAGTACGCAGATGGTTGGGATTGAGCCGGACAGCGACAGCGTGTCTTATCATCATCAAGTATTTATCAAAGCGTGGTTACAACGTACGACGCAACAGAGCGGGATATCCCTCCCCGATCATGGCTTTGATATCGCCCGCGATACTGGGGTTTGGGTATCAGCGACTCTATTAGAATCTTCAATTACCTACTGTCCTTATCCAAGTAAACTCTCCTTTGTCAGCAGTACTTATCAAGGTCTCGCCCAAGCGCGTACTGGTGACACCAGTTTATCAGCCTCCCCCAGTTATGACTCTAGTGTCACCGATGACAACCTACAGCAAACCATCACCACTCCCGTCTACTCAGGCATCAGCCCTCACGACGACGGCACTACCCCGCCCCTACGCGCATTGCAACTGTCATCCGGTAGCACGCATGGTTGGCAGTTTGCGCCAAGGCTTGGACAGTCGGTACTGCTTAATTACTGGTATGGCGATATCGACAGTCCGGTGATTAGCAGATCACTGTTCGACGGTATCGGTATGGGTGATGTGAATGAGAAAGACATTACCACTCGTGACGCTGGATTATCTAATAGACATAACTTACAAGGCGGCGCGTCCCCTAGATGGCATGGTGGTGGCCTCGGACATTCGCAAATTAGTGAAGATGATGGGCACAGTGGTTGGATCTCTGGTATTGCTCAATATGGGCTGACGTCTGATTCTGAAGTGACCCTAAGTTTCGATGACACGCCTAATAAAGTCGGTCTCCAGTGGACGGTGAATACGGGCAGCAAAGCCAATGCTGAGACGCCGACCATCACTTCTAGCGCCACCTTTACCTCTGATGAGCATGTGCTTGAGCTTGGCGTGCTACGTCATCGCTTTAGTAATCATCAATCATCAGATAGTGGACAAGGTATTAATCTAGCAACCGACCATGGACTACAGATCATTGGCGATACCGGTGTCCTACTCTCCACTTTCGGTATCAGACATAGTCAAAGCGAGCACGAGTCAGCTTGGGTCAATGATGCAGGACAACGTCAGTTAAAAATGGGCACTGAGCTGAGCGAAACCTTTAAAGAGGCAAAGCAGGCACATTTGCAATCAACCGAGGCACTTAGTAATGCCAACCAAACAATAGAAGCCTTTAAAACCAGCGCACAAATTATAGATGAAACCTTGAATACGGAAGTGTTAGGCGCAGCCGATGTGATGCTGGTCAGCAAAGACAGCATTCTGGCCTCTGCAAATAATACGCTATGGACAGCGAAAACAATAGTCATACAGTCAGGCGCTACCCAGTCGGATGTGGTGGCAGGCAATTATACGCTGACGGCAAATACGATTGACTCGCTCTCTGGGGTTGGTGGTCAAGCGGATCAGTCAGGGCTACATATCAGTGCCAACACTAAACCTGTAGCGATACAAGCCCAAGGCGGTGAGCTGCAATTGCATAGCCAACTTAGCATGACCATCGGTAGTGAGTCGGGTCAGGTGAATATCTCAAGTCCCAAACGTATTAAGCTGCAAACCAGTGCAGGAGCGTCAATTACTATCGATGATAGCGGCATTAAGCTGGTGTGTCCGGGGGTGATTAAAGTGCAGGCGGTGAAGAAGAGTTTGGTAGGCGGAGGTAAAGTTAACGCGCCAGTGATTTCCTTAGTTAAGTCTGGGTTATTCAGTAAAGCTTTTGATTTAAAAAAACTTATTCCTCAAGATTTAATTGACCAAGGTATTAGCTATAAGCTTATTAATCATACAAGAGGTACAGAAATCGAAGGGAAGCTTGATGAAGAGGGTCAGACTTTAAGAATGTTTGGAAATAAAGCTGAGAAGGTTGAGTTAGAGCTTATTGGTAACGTGAACCATAAAGGAGAAATTAAAGCGACTGACATATCAGATCAAATAAAGTGCAGTAACACTTCTTTAGAAGATTTGTTTTTAGATGATGACAATGTCGATAGCTGTGGCTGTTAAACCTCTTAATAGAGCAAATTGATAGGATAACCTATGTACTTATTTAATAATAAAAATCTATACTTGTTTTTCATACCCCTCTTCACGACACCATTCGTCAGTGTAGCTCAAACCACAAACGAAGAAGATTATCAAAGCTATATAGATAGCATACCACGCGTTCAGCTCAAAATAATCGCTCCTTCACAAGATGAAGAGAACGAACCTTCAGAGCAAGCATATATCTCAGATTCTTTAAGCTATACAGATAAGCTTAATATCAAGCTGGCATTGGATAATGTTCCTTTTCGATATTTAACCTACGAATACGGCAGTGGAAAATTTACCACCTATCCATTTGAGCTAGTTAATGAAGTATTACCAACGATAGAGGGTAGTAACCCTGATTATGATAAAAGATACGATAAAGCCTTTCAAAAAATGATTTTTGAACTTGTTAGTCCTATTGATTTGGCTTACAAAGAGCTTTATGCAATGGGAACACAACGAGAAGGTCTGTACATACAAGATATAAATACTAATAAAAAGTATGTGTTCAACAAGATCTGCTTTGATAGTAAATGTGCTATAGGTCAAGTGTTCTATATTTTTGACCCCGAAAACTATGAAATGACAGGTATGCTCTATGACGGTTGTTTGTTTGTTAAAAATAATATGACAGGTAATGATCAACGTACTAAAGAGCTATTACAAAAATATGTCGATGCACAAAACCCTCTAGATTATAGCTATGCTCCTAATGCTTGTAAAAACGCTCGTCGATAGTAAAGGAAAAATAATATGGGCTCACTAATAAAGCCAGTTAAAGGAGTTACTTATACTCCTAATAGGATAGGATATATTGGAGCTGTTTCTAGACAGGAGTCAACATCTGATTTACGTTATTCTTATACCTATACTGGAGATAACAAAGAAGGCATTAAAGTTGATAATCCAACCGCTGTTAGCATATTAAATCCTTGGAATTATGTGGGGCTGTTTCAGTTTTCTGAAGTAGCATTACAGGATGTAGGTTGTTATCGCTTTGATGGAACTAAAAATTTAAAAACTCAAGATTGGGGAGGGACTGGGAACTATTGGACTGGTAAATTTGGTGCTACTTCACTTAACGTCTTTAAAAGCAGCGGTACTATCCAGATGAAAGCAATCCAATATTGGATTGATCGCTTATGTGGCTATATGAGGAATATAAATGCAAATGAATTTTATGGTAAGACTATTACAGAAGCCAAAAATCTTGCTTCTTTTGAAGTGACAGAATCGGGAGTCATTGCAGCTAGACATTTAAAAGGTGATGATGCAGTAATAGATTTTTTAAAATCGAATGGAAAAATTAATGATGTAGATGGCAACGGCACTAGTGTTGGTAAGTATATGAGTCTATTTGCTCATTATAACCTTCAAACTTGTTGTAAACGAAAAATATACGTAAAGGTTGTGGATGCTAAAAAGGTTGGTATTCCCAATAAAGAAGTTGAAATCAGCTCTGAATACAAAGGTAAATTTAATCTAGGTAAAATAGTAGCTACTCATAAAACTGATAAAGAAGGTAATTTACCAGTAATAATTAGACATCCAGGAACGAAAATTCAGTTAAAACTTGACGGAACTCTTGTTGAAACAATAATTCAAAAAGCAGATCAGATACAAGGCTATGAAATACTTTATCTAGGTAAGAATAACTACTCATCCGTACTATCAGAACATAAAAAATCGGAAGCTACACAAAAGCCTAATGATAGCAATAGTAGTACCAATAATGATAAAACAAGTAGTTCAGAACAAAAGGACGATGGCATTACTATTGCTATCATTGATGAAGTAATTTTTAATATAAAACTAGTCGAAGGCGACACAGGTAAGTCTTTACCAAACACAACCTATCATCTTGAGTACAAAAACAACATCAAACCCCATAAAACGAATAACTCAGGTATCGACTCAGGTATAAAAGCAGATGTCAGCCAATCTATTGGCGTTTATCTTGATGATGACGGTGGCAAAAAACAATCTATTTACAGCATGGCGTTTCCTGTTACTGGAGACTTAAACGGACAAACCAAAGTACTCAAAGTCCCTGTTGTCTCTTTTAACATTAAGTTTGTCGATAATAATCATCAACCCATACCTCATTACGAGTTTAAAACCCTATATCGTGGCAGACAATCTGCTATAAAAAGAGCAAACCGCCAAGGTATTAGCACTATAAAAGCCCTTGCTGGTCAAAAGCTTACCCTTATCGATGGACAAGGTAGAGCGCAAACAACCGCCATCGTTACCTATGGCTCCAAACAATGGACTATGATAATAGGTACAAACATCACCGAAGAAGACATCAGCGATGCCTCAGATATCTTAAATCAAGACACATCGACTACTCCAGAGACCAGTGAACAAGAGGACACACCAAAACCTCAAACAGAGCAAGACCCTGTCATCAAAGTAGAAAAGCCAAAGGTAACAGAGGTTGAAAAAGATACAGAAACAGGGCCGACACTTGAGGTTTCCTCAGATGAGGCTAAAATTACCATAAAGTTCGTTGATGAATCTACAAATAAGCCACTATCAGGGCTTTCATATATTACTCAGTCCACTAAATATGGTAAGAATTCTTCGATAACAGGTAGTGACGGTACTAGAGGTAGACCACACGAATCATTGGTTGGCGTTGAGATAACGGTGATAGTCAGTGAGGACGGTAAAGAGGTTAAAAAAGGTAGCTTCATTGTAAATAATGATAGAGATAAGGTCTACATTTATAAGGCTAAGAAGCCTGAATTCGAAAAAGGTATAATTACTTACAATATCTATGAAGATCATCAAATTATTAAGTACATTCCTAAAAACATATCTTCAAGTAATAAACAAAAATATAAGTATATATATTACGAAAAAAATGGTAAAAAACATAATATTTGTACTGTTAATTGGAATACTACCAAAGAAAAGAGTAAAGGAGAAAAACGTAGTAGTAAACCAACTCATGCATCTATTTTGTATGATAAAAAAGTTAATCAAGGTCAGACGTCTAGACGAGTTAAATATGAAAATGGCGATATCGCAGAGTACGGAATTAACAATGGTGAATATTTTTGGAGGCTATTCAAGGCTTTATCTGGAGATATTACTTTAGTTAGGATGCCTGACTCATTGAAGTATAATAATAGTAATGTAAAAATATCATACACATTTTCAAATACTCAGAGAAGATATACTAGTCCAGGTCATTTAGCATGTTTTATCGGTGCATTAGCTACTACTGGTTTAGCGATACAATCTACAGGTAGTTGTTTTGAAGAAGGAACTGGTTTTCCAAGTACTTCACATAATAACGGTAGAAGTGTAGATACCATTTATTTAACGAATCAAAACAATGAACAAAAATATATTACAGCAATGAAAAATTTTGGTTGCCATACACAGTATAGGGGGCGTAGCAAGCCTAAATATGAATGGACTACACCAGCAGCCTATCATGATAGCCATTTGCATTCAATGTTCGATGAAAAGCGCGTAAAAATAATCAGAGAATAATATGTTTAAATATAGCTTAATATTTGTAATGGTCATACTTTGCTCCTGTAGTGTAGATACAAGTGAAACAAAAACTTCGGCTCCTTTAAATGAAACATTATCTAAAGAACTTAGTTCTACAGATTTACACTCTACAGGTATAGGTATCAAACAAATTTCTGATAAAGAATTTATACATCTACTAGAAAAATCATGTTCGGCTGAAAATCTTTCTTACCCCGAAAAATGCTTATACTACGACAAAGTTAGTAATTATAGTTTTGATAGTATAAACCTTGATAGGTTCTCAGATACTAAAAGTAAAGTCATATTGGATACTAGACTGCTCTTAGGGTCAAAGAATGATGATGGTGATTACACTACTAAGACACTTAAATTAAGTACAAATATTGACGGGTTAGAAATTGACTCTATAAATATTTATGAATATGAATTTAATGAATATTCGTATAATGAACGTATTTTTTATATGAATCAGGATTTTGAATTATGGATTCTTAATTCAATTATGTTTGAAGGTGTCTTATATGTCGTATCTTGGGAAAAATATAATATCAATCCCAAAACTGGGAAAATATCAATTGACTCTACAGTACATTATACTTCAATTCACGAATCAGAATCAATTTACAAAGGGTTGATAATGTAAGTGATCAGAATAAATGAGCCTTTCCTAAGGAACAATGATGTTTCTCTATATAAAAAAATATTTATCACAACAGTCATATTATTAATAACTGGCTGCAGAAATCCAGCAAATTCAGAAGCATCTATCAATCGAGAATCCAATAGTGTTCAATATAATATTACCTTAAACTGTGATGATTTCGAACTTAATAATGATCAACTCTTATTATGTGACTACTGGAAGAATTTTAATGAGTTTGACAGTATCATAAACTTAAAAAACCTTAAAGAATATAACGGCACTATTAATAATATTCGTGATTTTTCTCCTATTGATTTTGCATTTTCAGCGTCCACTAAGATTACATATAAAAATAAGGTATATGAAGCGAATATTTACCCTAATTCAAGAATTGAGTTAATTGATAAGAACAATACAGATAGTTTAAATTTTATATGTACTATAGTATAGTCAGTTCAAAATAAAATTGTTATGGCCAGGACAAATATCATAAAACAATTTGGATAAGTCATTTTCCATCCAGCCTTGGCGTAGAAACTTTACCTGAGCCCATTTTTTCTCGATAGGATTCAGATCAGGGCTGTAGGGTGGCAGCCATAAAATACGATGACCATGCCTGTTTAATAGTTTTTGAATACGCTTACTCTTATGAAATCTAGCATTATCCATCACAATCACGCATTTGGTTTTAAGACTTGGAATAAGTGTGAACTTGCACCAGTCGTAGAATATGCTGCTGTTAATGTTGTGCGTAAAGTAATCAATTGCAAACAGCATCTTTTCATACAGAGCACCGATAACGTTGGTTCGCTTTTTACCTTGCCAATTGTAGCTATCAATACTAAAGCATACCATATGGGTGTTGCCCAATTCCCAAAGACAAAGCAAGCAGGTATTGGTAATTCCACAACAGTATCAATTGAAGTTGCTGGTCTTTCGTATGACAAAAACGGTAAGCAAACTTGGGTAGATGTTGATCATTGGGAGGATGTAACGGATAAACAAGCTAGATCAGTAGCTTGCTTACTGGTTGCTTTAATGAAAAAATATAATTTCACATATGAGAAAGTTCATTTTCATGAAGACTTATGTAACAAACAAAGATATGAAGGGCGCTTAGTTTGGATAGCTATGAAAAAATATTTACCAAATCCTACTTCTGGAAACAAACCCACACCTTATCGCAATAGCAAGCTTATACTTGATCCAAGATTTCCTGAGGGATGAGAAATGAAAAAAAATATTTACAGGATTTTCCTAACAATATTATCTATTGCATTAGCAGGTTGCAGTAATGCGGAGAATAAAAATAAATCAGTGCTACCTCAGACTGATAAAGAAGATTTTTTTTTAGATAAACCAAAAATACAATCACTAAAAACATCTGAACCTCAATTAAAATGCGAACAGTTTAATCTAGATGTAGAAGATAATATAGTCTGCACCTACTGGAACAACTCTAAGAAATTTGAGAAAGAGATAAAAATTCAAGAATATGAAATTTATCCTTCGCTTATAGAAGTCCATGAATTATCTCCAACTGAGTATAATTTTTTTACAACTACAAATATCTATTATAAAAACAAGAATTATAAGGCCAATATTTTTCCAAATTCTAGAGTTCAACTATCAAATGGAAATGAAGTTATCAATCTAATCTGTAATAAAGATAGTTGCTCTAAGCCATTTCTATGGGGTTTTGCTACAGAGTCAACTATAAGAGATAATCCTGAATTAGCTGATGCAATGATGACTAAGATATCATCTATATATACCTATAACTACAACACCTACCTTAAAAAAACGAGCAGCCAATCAGTCAAAGACAAACTAGCAGTCAAAGTCTATTTTGAAAACCCAAATTTAGATGATTCAAGCTATGTTATTCGACATGTAGATAAAGATTCACCACTAAAGAACACTATTCAAGAATACTTGAACGGTTTAACACCAGAAGAGAAAAAACTAGGGTTTGAGTCTAGTAATTTTGGCAATGAAAATTTTACAGTGAAAATTGAGAACCACATCGCTAAGATTCACTTTACTGCTAGTGACTTAACTAAAGATTTGAGATCGCCACAGCAAGTGATCGATTTTACGTCCTCTATTGATAGAACTGCAGAGCAATTTGATACCGTTGACGACGCAGAAATCTGTGTTAATAATACCTACAACTATCATATGTCTTTTTTGGCTAATGAAGAACCAGTTGATTGTCCCTTTTAACTTTTATTTCAACTATCTACATTTAAAATTAAACCAAAAAAAATCCGACCACATTGAGTGATCGGATTTTTAATATTTGGTGGAGATGGCGGGAGTTGAACCCGCGTCCGCCAGCATTACGCTCATGAATCTACATGTTTAGTTTCTGTCTTTGGTTTTAATCCGCACCGATCCGACAGTCAGGATGGATTGGACGATTCTCTACTTTTGAACCCAAACGATTGAGACAATCACTTGTGGCGAGCCTACATGCGGACGCTTCAACTTAGTTGACCAACTGTAGGTGATCAGCAGCTAAGTAAACAGGTTTAAACCATGTAAACAGGGTTTAAGCTGCTAGAGCGTAATTTTCGTCGTTTGCGACTATAACAATATATGTTTGATTAACGAGAGGACATATACTCTCGACATGCATCATTGAGTTTCATTACCAGCGTCGAAGCCAGAACATCCCCAATAAGGTCGTCTATTATATAGGACTTATACGTCGACTTTCAACCTATATAATATCTGTATTACATTACGTTACAGCTGAACTCTCTAAGCCAGTACTTTGTTGAGCCATTTACCGATATTTTGAATCTGCGGCATGCAGACCTGATGTGCCATCGGATAAGTATTGTACTGAACATTATAGCCTTTTGCGGATAATAATTGCTGTGCTTGCTCGCCTAAAACCACAGGAACGACCGGGTCTTGTGTACCATGCTCAATCAATATTGGCAAGTCTTTGTTAGCGGCACTGAAGACAATATGATCATTGGTCGCCAGATAAGTCGATAGCGTCATCAAGCCAGCCAAGCGCTCTGGATAACCAAGTGCCGCATGATAGGCCACTGCCCCGCCCTGCGAAAACCCTGCGATTACAATATGTTCAGGAGCGACACCGCGCTCAATTTCACGACTGATCAAATCATGTATTTTCTGAGAAGATTGTTCGATTTGGGAAATGTCAACTTTACGCTCAAGACTCATCTCTAAAATGTCATACCACGCTGGCATCACCATCCCACCATTGATAGTCACTGGACGGTTGGGCGCGTGTGGAAAAATAAAGCGTACAGCCATATCATCAGCCAAACCTAACTGCGGTACTACAGGTTCAAAATCGTGGCCACTGGCACCCAAGCCATGCAGCCAAATAACAGCGCGGTCTATGGTTTTTTGGCTGGGATTATGCTCAACAATAACAGCGTCTAAATAGTCAGTCATGACTTGTCCTTAGTACAGTTTTGGAAATTGGGAATTAAATATTTTTGTAATCATGGCTCATTTGTCATCATCTTTTAAATATCATGAGATAACTTAAGAGATCGATGCAGAATAGCAATGTTGCAACTATTACTTTTCACTTTTTGTAGGGACAGTTTACATGACAACGTCAGATAATTCAGTGGCTAGGCTCAATCAACTTAAAAAATCGCCATTTAAAACAATCAAGCAGATCAGTATAGCGACGGCACTGGCTATCATTTGCACCCCATCGACGGCCGCATACGATATGCATAGTGACATATTGGCTCAAACATCCACTCAAACTATTAAGCCCTCACTAAAACAGGCATCAAAAAACTTGCCTACTAAGCCTCAGTCTTATACTTATGGCGTGCGTCCATTATATTTGGTCAATGATATGGATGCAGGACCATTGAAAGATGAGCTCATGGCTTGCAGTGCGCAAACCCCTAGCAAGACAGATTTCTCGATTGCGCATCGCGGTGCGCCATTGCAACTGCCAGAACATACTTATGACAGCTATATTGCCTCAGCACAAATGGGCGCAGGCATATTAGAGTGTGATGTTGCTTTTACTAACGACGGTGAGCTGGTATGCCGCCACGCGCAAAACGATTTGCACACCACCACCAATATTCTTACCACCCCGCTAGCCAAGCAATGTACTGTGCCGCCCATCATAGATGCCAACGGTGTACTAACCAATGCAGACAGCATTGAATGCCGAACCTCAGATATTAGCGCGAGTGAATTCAAAAGCCTCAAAGGGAAAATGGACGCTGCGAACCCTCAAGCGATTAGTATTAGTGGGTATATGAATGCAACAGCACCGTGGCGAACGGATTTGTATTCACAAAATGGTGAGTTATTGACTTTAAAAGAGCACATTACACTTGCCAGCAGCTTGGGCATGAAGCATACGCCTGAGCTGAAAGCCCCAGTCGTTACTATGCCGTTCAACGGTTATAGTTTGGATGCTTATCGTCAACAGTTAATTGACACTTATAAGAATGCAGGCGTGTCCGCTAGTGAGGTGTACCCGCAGTCCTTTAATATTGAAGATATCGAATACTGGCTTAACAACGAGCCCCTCTTTGCTGCCAATGCCGTCTACTTAATTGATGACAGTAATGAAACTGCTGCAGGCAAGACTTTTGACAAAAATGACCCGACCACGTGGAAGCATTCATTAGCCGATATCAAAGCTCGCGGTGTCAATACTATCGCACCGGCATCGTGGCTATTGGTCACTACCAATGGCAAGGGTAAAATGATGCCTTCTGCATACGCAACACAAGCCCAAGCCAACGGGCTGAATATTCTCGCCTGGTCACTCGAACGCTCAGGGCCACTTACAGGTGGCGGCGACTGGTATTATAGTGGTCTGGGCGATGCCATTAATAATGATGGCGATATGATGAACTATATCGATGTACTGGCACAAGACGTTGGTGTCAAAGGCATCTTCTCAGATTGGCCCGCGACCGTCAGCTATTATGCCAATTGTAAAGGCCTGACATAGTCGTTATGAGGTCAAAACATCTCGGTAAATATATTTAGTAAAAAGGCCAACTTAGCTGAGACTAAGTTGGCCTTTTTTGGTTAACTCTGTTAAATAAATTTTTAAGTATCTCTCTCTAAAAAGTAAGATAGATTCAATTTAAAAACGATACAATTTTACTAGGCTACTGGAATGAATTTTTTGCAGCCTCTGTCACGCTGGCGAACAGCACGCAAGAAAAATTTATACCAGTAGCACGTTGATATAGTGACGCTCTTTTATTGTGAATAGACTATAGTGTCAGTAAGGTTCAATGTCCTACCATTATCTTACTTACTATTACTTGCCTCAGCTTTTCCATCAATTTTTCACAGCGATTGATGAATGCTAGCAAAATGTAGCACTACTTTTATGCTACGATAATTTAATGGATTGATACTGACTGTATGACACCTTATTAACATTTTCCAATCTTTGTAAATATAGCTGTGATTGACGCTACTTTAGCTTAATTTTTTTATAAAACGATACAACGCTTATGACTCATATATTATTGGTAGAAGATGATCCCGCTATTGCTATGTCGCTTAAAGTGACTTGCAAGCGTGAAGGCTGGCAAATCACTTGGTTAGATAATGCCAGCAGCGTACTACCGTTGCTACGTAGCGAAAAAGCGCAAGATTTATCAGCGATTATCTTGGATGTAGGGTTGCCAGACGGTGATGGTTTAAGCCTATGCCAGCAGATACGTCATGCGCCTGATATAGGTACGCTCAAGGATGTGCCTGTGGTATTTTTGACTGCACGTAGTGATGAGGTCGATCGTATCTTAGGTTTAGAGATGGGCGGTGATGACTATTGTGCCAAACCCTTTAGTCCTAGAGAGTTGGTCGCCCGCCTAAAAGCGATTTGGCGACGTGAGCAATTACTTTATGAGCAGGCTGCCAATAACCATACAGTAACAGCAAATAATAGCGCCGACCATGCTTTATCTAACAATACTTCACTAAGCAATGGCTCTTCTAATAACATGTCGGGGCAAGCGCTGACGTTTGAGTGTCAGTCTGGTATCTGGCATTATCAACCGCTCAATTACTCGCTACTGTGGCAAGAGCAAAAGCTTGAACTGAGTAACACTGAACGCAAAATCTTATTGACCTTATTAAAAGCGCCCAATCAAGTATTTAGCCGTGAACAGCTACTCAATGCTGTCAGTGATTATCCTGACCATCGCTTGGCACGGACGATTGACAGTCATGTCAAATCCATTCGTAAGCAGCTGGCAAGCGTCGATTCTAGCATTGAAGTCATTCATACCCATCGTGGTCTTGGCTATGCGTTATGTCCAGCTTAGGCTTTGATGTTCATTCGCTGCTAAATAGTATATTTATACGCTCAAAGCAACCTTGCTGGGCACTAATAGCAGTTTTAGACCTATGACTCATCAAACCAATAACAGTGCTAATACCAGCCAAAGTAATTGGTATGCAAAACTGCATCCCATTGGCACGGCACAACAAACGGCTGACCCAAAAAAGTTGCTAAATTTAAGTATCTTTTTTAGGATTTGGTTGGCAGTGGCTTTAGTGCTGATTATTTGCGGCATCGTCGTGTTTACTCAGCTTTTTAGCTACGTCAAGCCGACCGTGCAGCAAGTGATTGAGGACACGCTCTTAGACACCAGTAAACTACTAGCAGCCAGCCTACAGCAACCACTGCAATCAAAAGAGCTGTATGATGAGGATTATCAAAGCCAACTTGATACTGCATTTATTAATACCTTAGCAAACAACAATATAACCCGCCCAGACATCAAGTATGATGAAAAAACCTATAGTAGCTTTCGAGTCTATGTCACAGACAAGCAAGGCACGGTCATCTATGATTCATTCCGCACGCCTGACAATGCTGAAGGACAGGACTATAGCCGCTGGAATGATGTCTATCTCACCTTAAAAGGCCAATACGGCGCGAGAAGTACGACACGAGATCACAATCAGCGCGATGGTACGGTCATGTATGTGGCGCAGCCAATCAAGGATGAGGCAAGCAATATAATTGGCGTCGTTAGCGTCGGTAAGCCAGTCGCGAGCGTGCTGCCTTACTTGGACAATACTCGTCGGCGTATGCTGATTACTGCCTTGCTCATTAGTATTGTCGCTCTTATTTTAGCTGGGCTCGTGGCATGGTGGCTTAAACAAAGCATCAGCCTTGTGACCCAATATACCAAGGCGCTGGCAGAAGACACCAAAAAGCCCTATTTTTACTTAGGTCATGAGCTCAATAGCTTGACCGATACCATTGAAACCATGAAGCATCGCTTAGAGAATAGAGGCTATGTCAACGACTATGTGCATACGTTGACCCACGAGCTAAAAAGCCCGTTGACGGCCATTCGTGCCAGTAGCGAGCTGCTAGAGGACGACGGCTTGGATGAAGACGATCGGCAGATGCTTATCCAAACCGTTGGTGAACAAAGTATAAAAATGCAGCAATTAATCGATAGGCTACTGTTACTCGCTAAGATTGAACAACCGACCTTTAAACTGAATCAACAACTTACTCCCTTATTACCGTTGATGCAGAGCCTTGCAAAAGACAATACCGCGAAGTTGCAACAGCAGCACCTAGCCCCTATTCATATCTATGCAGATGATAAAGTGGTTAGTGAATCATCACCTTTAAACGCAGATATATCCGCTCATATTAACGTTTTTGCCGATCAATTTTGGTTGGTACAAGTGCTACAAAACGTATTGGACAACGCCATTCATTTTGCTGAAAGCACAATTAATATTTATATTCATCGCTCAGCACAAAGCGTCAAAATTGATATATTTAACGATGGTCAGTTATTGCCAGATTACGCGGTGACTAAAGCGTTTGACCGCTATTTTAGCTTGTCTCATCACGGTCATGTGCATCACGACCACTCACATAACAGCCACCCACATAACAGCCATGCTACTTATGGCGTTGGCCAAAACGCTAATGAAGCAGATTCCTCTACCGCATCCGCGCCTACACCCAAAAAGGGCACAGGACTGGGGTTAACATTGGTCAAACAAGTCATCGAGCATCACGGTGGTCAGGTCGCTATTAATAATATTCATACGCATAGTGAGGGAGAATTTGCGGGTATCAAGCAACGTTCTGGGGTCATGGTCAGCATTACCCTACCCTTGGCTCAAGAATAAAAATTTATGACAATTCATTAAACTTCCATCATTCCTACACAGGTTTTCTATCTCTTTATTTTATGATGCTGTTATTCAAATTCGTCATCAACAGTAAAAGTAGAAACACTATGAAAAACCTTATTAATCAAACCCAAGTTCTAGAAAACTGTTTAGGCGGTAGTCGTCATTTTTGCCTACAAGCGCTGTCATGCGAAGGTATTGATAGTATTGATTTTGGGCATTGGCTAGCCATTCCTAGTCAGCAATTACTTCTGGTGTTTCGTCATCAGCAATGTGTGGCGGTTAATGATTATCCATTGCTTGCTTAAATCACTAAGTGCCCAATATGATTAACATGTCATCACTAAACAAACCATTAAAAGTATTACTACTATTTCTTGTAGTATGGTTTATTTACAGCGAATTTTTTGCTACTCATATTAAATTAATCAATAAAACAAACTATGATATTTACTCAGTAAAAGGCGAGTATCTTTCTAAAAGCACAGACGTAAGCTCAGAAGAGATAGATAAACAACAAAGGTTAGTTATCACGCCTAAAAGTGAGGAGCAGTATTCAATTCGTTTTAGCGCGCAAACAGCAAATCACCCAATAGACATCTCAATAGGTTGGGATACGCGCGTATATGATAATAATGGCGACCGTATCTCAATGATAGACAGTCAAGGTAGCTCCTTCATATTTTCAGAAGATGGCTTTTGCGACTACGACATCATTATTCATGAGCAATACGCCGAAGCTAAAGGATCTAACAAGAATTTTTGTTATAGAAGAATACTCTTACATTACGCTAAAAATATCATTGTCACAGAAGGGTAAATAGCTTCAAGCTATAAAAGCTGAGTGGTAAAGTGCATTACGGTTAGATCACTAAATAGCTTATAAGTTCTAAAATAGAAAAGTCTTTTACCTTATCAATGAAATCCATCAACAGGGAAAAGACTTTTCTTGAATAATTAGCGAAATCAAACCACTAAGTAATCGATTCTACTGGTGGCTTTACATCCGCATTTTGACCGCGATGGCGCAGATAGTGATCTAGCAAAACAATGGCTAACATGGCTTCTGCAATCGGCGTGGCACGGACACCCACGCAAGGGTCATGACGACCTTTGGTTAGCATCTCAATTGCTTCACCCTCTGTATTGATGCTCTTGCCAGCGGTAGTAATACTAGAAGTTGGCTTGAGCGCGATACTGACCCGAATATTTTGACCCGATGAGATACCACCCAAAATACCACCAGCATGATTGGCAGTAAAGCCGTCCGGCGTCAGCTCATCACGAGAGCGATGACCAAACTGCCCTGCGACCGCCATACCATCACCAACCTCAACGCCTTTGACAGCATTAATACTCATCATTGCATGAGCAATGTCCGCATCGAGGCGATCAAATACTGGCTCACCTAAACCGACTGGAACACCGCTAGCAATAATCTCTAGACGGGCGCCGCAGCTGGTGCCTTCTCGGCGCAAGCTATCTATCAAGGTTTCAAAACGACTGACGGCATCAGCATCCGCACAAAAGAACGGATTGCTATTGACAAAGTCCCAATCGATTTGCTCGGGGTTGGTGACCTGACTGTATTCATTACCAATCTGCGTCACATGGCCATGAATTTGTACGCCCAAGCGATCTTGCAGATACTTCTTAGCGATAGCGCCCGCCGCCACGCGCATTGCAGTCTCACGCGCCGAAGAGCGACCGCCACCGCGATAATCACGAAAACCATACTTCATACTATAAGTATAATCGGCATGACCGGGACGGAAGGTGTCTTTGATTTCGCTATAGTCTTTGGATTTTTGATTGGTATTACGAATCAGCAGACCGATAGAAGTACCTGTGGTTTTGCCTTCAAATACACCAGAGATGATCTCAACTTCGTCAGACTCGCGGCGCTGGGTCGAGTACTTAGACGTGCCCGGCTTTCGGCGATCCAAATCAATCTGCAAATCTTCTGCGGATAATGCTAAACCCGGTGGCACGCCATCAACGATTGCCATGAGACCGGCACCATGCGACTCACCGCAGGTGGTGACCGTAAAAACTTGCCCGATACTATTGCCTGCCATATTTATCCTTAAACAAGTAAACGTAACTTATGCTTCTTTGATCAATCGTTTGTAATTTTTGACTGCTAATTTATACTTATTTATGACTGTCTAACATCTGCACAAAAGGAGCGAACAGCTGACGATGTGCCATTAGCTCATCATAAGTAATCGCAAACACCCCATGACCACCATGAGCGAACTTTAACCAGTCAAACTGAATCTCAGGATAGGCTTGCTTTAACGCCCACTCACTATCACCCACTTCACAGACCAGTAAGCCTTCTGGACTGAGATAGTCTGGCGCTTCAAAAAGAATGCGGTGTACCAAGTCCAGTCCATCTTGACCTGCTGCTAGCGCATGCTCAGGCTCGTATAAAAACTCTGGTGGCAAGTCTGCCATGATAGCAGCATCGACATACGGCGGATTGGTAACGATCAGCTCGTATTGATTTTCAGCAGGAATCTTGGCAAACAGATCCGACTCAATCACATTCACTTGATGGCCAAGATCATGATGATCGACATTGACCATCGCCACTTCAAGCGCGCCTTTATCAATATCTACAGCATCGACCAAGGCATCGACGAAGCGCGTCGCCAAGGCAATAGCAATACAGCCAGAGCCGGTGCATAAGTCTAAAACACGCTCAGGCTGTGATAGCTGCTTGACATCCAAACCATGATCATAGAAGGCAGTAGCCTTATCATTGACCGTCATACCCAGTGGCTTCGCCAGCTCATTGACATCAAAATACGGATGGAACTGTTGACGTATTAATTCTGCTACAGGCGAGCGCGGAATGAGCACGCGCTCATCAACATAAAAAGGCAAATCACAGAAGTAGGATAAATTGATCAAGTAGCTTAAAGGCTTACGCTCAGCGATACGCTCTTCTAACAGGCTCAATACCAATTGCTTCTCTGACGTGGTCAGCCGGCAGTCTAGAATCTGCTCATTCGCGGACCAATCTAACGACAACGAGTGCAATACAATCGCTGATGCTTCAGCAAACTCATCTGTCGTGCCTTGAGCCACGACCACATCATAGTTACGAAGTTGAGTGACCGAAAAGCGTATAAAATCACGAATACTAACCAGTTGCTCGCGCGCTTCTTCGAGCTCTGCATGCAAGTTGGCAAATTCATCGTGCTCACCGAGAAGGCCTGTCTTCAAATCGTACTCCATCTCACCGTCCAAGCCCTTAGGCTCAGTCTCATTGAAGTATTGGTTTTGAAACTCTTCTGCGCTCATTGTTTGGTCTTCTGACATATCGCACCTTGCTGATTACATGTTCACTGACTACATGCGGATGGGTTAAATCGCTCTCTATAAAAAGCCGACTTATTAAATAATAATCTAGCCCTACATTATAGACGCAAACACTAGGTTGCGCCAATCACTGTGTTTTTTAGTTTACTAAAAACAGAAAAACACTGAGTGTATTGAGTTAGGCCATGTTCTCATGTTAAAAATAGTCATAAAAATGAGATAAATTGCCGTCAAACGAGGAAAATAGCACAAATAATATCGAGATATTAATCAGCTGTTTGACGACGTTTGGCAAAGTTTAGCCATTTTTAGCCCATTTAAATACAAGCGCTTGGATTGAAGACACGCCCTAGAATCTAGCAAAAATCCATACACACCATGGCTAAATTATTGCCCAACTGTAGTGAATACGTCAGCAGTTGACGTTTAGTACTATATAGGTATAAAAATATGTGTCAAAAGTTTGCGAAGCGTCTCAATTATGCGCATAATAGCCGTATTAGTAGCAACCACAAGTAACTTAAATATGATGAAAATAAAGCCTCTTATTACCGCCATATCTATCGTAGTCGTTAGTGCCAGCGTGAGTGCGCTTGCCGCCACCGCTGATAATACTCGCTCATTGCCAGTACGCACATCCGACTCCATGCCTAGCCTCGCTAAGAAAGTGAGCCTTGATGTGCAAGAGAATCGTAGCCGCTCAGTCGATGGTCGCGCTCCCGCCACTACTGCTAAGCCAGCTGACCGCATGACGCAATTGATTGATTCAAAGCAAGGCCAAAAGCCGATGGCAGCCGCTCAATCGAGCACTGCTGATAATATGAGCGCAGAAGAGCTGACTCGTAAAGATGAGCAATCTGACAGCACTGATGATATTAGTGAAGGTCAAGCCGTTGCCGCCCCTAGCGACGTCTCGTCTATTGACTCCTCTGACCCTTTGTCTTTTGAGTTACCTGAAAGCGAAAAGCGTCAAGATTTTAGCGATGACCCTACCATCAAAAACATCGAAGACAAAGATGGTAAAAGATACACCACGCTAAACTTGTCCAACTATGCCAAACAAGTCAATGATGCCGTCTGGTCACCAAGCATGAAGGTCAACTCAGCGATGACTATTAAAATGCAGGCATTACTCGATTGGAACCATGCTTCACCGGGTCCTATCGATGGCGGCTGGGGTATGAACAGTAAAAAAGCCTTGATCAACTTTCAAACCATGAAAGGCTTGCCAGCAACCGGCAAAATGGATCAAAAAACATGGAATGCCTTAATCAAAAACATTCCTGCCAATAAGCCCGTGTTAGTGACTTACACACTGACTGAAGATGATCTCAAAACCAACTTCGCGCCTACCCCTGCTGGCTCAGAAGCGAAGTCGAAAATGAAAGGTTTGTATTATCAAGATATCAAAGAGATGCTGGGCGAACGCTTCCACATGGACGTACGCTACTTAGATAAGCTAAATAAAAATAAAGCTTACCAAGCTGGCGAAACCATTACAGTCCTTAACACCCGTGGACCGCTGAATCAGCGCATCAACCGCGTTGTCGCCAATAAAGCAGACAAAACATTGTACGCCTACAATGATGACAAATTGGTCGCCACCTACCCAACGACTATTGGTAGCGATGCCACACCGTCTCCACAGGGTACTTTCAAAATTATCAACAAGGTAAAAATGCCTTGGTATAAAGCGACTGTCGGTGACGGTGCTCAGAAAAAGGTTCATATGCTGCCACCAGGACCGAACAACCCTGTCGGTGTTGTATGGATGGGCTTGTCTAAACCGTCTTATGGTTTGCATGGCTCGCCAAAACCTGAAGGTATCAGCCGTCAAGCATCAGCAGGTTGTGTACGTTTGACTAACTGGGATGTACTAGAGGTGTATGCCAACATTGAGAATGGCGCAACCGTTGTCCTAAAATAGTTTAGTTTAACAAAATGCTTAATGAAAAAAAGACCCTGTTAAGAGGGTCTTTTTTTATGACTGAGTTTCACTCAATTTTTAGATACTTACTATCAGAGAGCAGCAAAACAGCTTCCTAAAGCAGCGTCTTATTGGCGCTTTTCTTATGATACATCCACGCTTACTCTACAAAGTAAGCTTTCCGTATTTAACGTGCCAATGTAAAGTAACGGTATAAAATAACGATGTAAAGCACTCGCTTAGAACATCAATTTAAAATATAACCCGTAAAGTAAAAATTGCCCACTGCCCTATGACTTATACTTTATAGCCTTCCTCATTACCAGTGATGCTGCCTACTTTTTTGGTAAAGTACAATCCTGCAGGAATAGAGATCAAGATACCTGCGGCTACTGCCATTTGGATATGTGGAATCTGATTAAACCCTGTAACCAAGGCGCCAATCATGAATACGCCAATGGTGACGGTTGCTGCTATGGAGTAGATGACAGAAAATAATGGCCAGTTCATAATTTATTCCTCATTTTTGTTGTGGGTATACTCCCTTTATACACTAAATCCACAAGGAAAGTAAGTATTTAATCCAAACCTTTAAGCCAGTTATAACGGGTGACTCAGCATAAAAGCCTTGTTATAATAAGGGAATTATCTGCAATATTATTTATCGTAAAAAATCGTAAAGTATGATGCTTTTATCAGTATTAGTTGATTTCCCATCCGCTTACTTCTCGCCTGCCTAGTCGCAAAAAACTCCTACGGTTTTCTACATTTATCATTACAATAGCGACTTTCTGTCATTCGCTAAGAAAGTTTTTCACTATGACCTTATCTAATAAACAGTCAGCTGTTGAGTCAGCAACGACAAAAGATGCCTTAGACCAGATTGATGCTCAGCAGGTGTCAGAGTCTATTGCTAATAATAATGCAACTGATGAAGCTAATGTCGATGAAATGTCGTGTCCAAATGATAAAATCCAGACTCATAAAACCTTGGATAATGAAACCTTAAACAATGAAAATCCAAGCAATACTGAAAGCGACATTGAGCAAAATGACATTGAGCAAGACGGCATTGAGGAAAATGATCTAGGTGCTCAACATCCTGAAGCTAAAGTAAAGATGGAGTCGCTTGGACCCGATGTGGTAGTGGCGAGTGTTGAAACATCGGAGCCAGAAACCCAAGCATCTGCCGACATGGAAAAAACAGAAGTTGGCGCGTCAAATGCTGATGATGTAGAAAAGCAAGGTACTGAAGATAGTCAGGAAACCCTAGTTGATGAAGCCACCGTTGAAGCAGAAGCTACTGACGATTCTAGGGTGCTAACCGACGCTAGCAAAACAATTGACCATGAATCCACGGCGGATGCGACGGATCCCAAAACAGACGAAAGTATGTCCATACAAGGTACAAGTGCAGAAAATACAGTAGAACCTGAAACACTAGTCACGCCAGCCTCCAAAGGAAAAACGCAGCCCAATGCCAAAGCGTTGACTGCTACTGAAAATGAATCTAAAAATGAGTCAAGCAAAGATGATGCACTAGAAAAAATGCCTAACGACGAGGCAGAGAATAACGACAAAGAGGAAGAGAAAGAGGACGAAGTCAAAGAACAAAAAGAAGCCAAACTGGAGTCTTATAAGCAGTTTGTTGCTGAGCAATTCAGCAACCAAAAGGTAGACTATCCAGAAGTACGAGTCAGAATCGAGGCCAACGCTCTGCCTAGCAAAATGTATTTTATTATGAATATACTTTCTGCCATCATCGCCAGTTATGGGTTGGTAACCAATTCAGCTGCCGTGGTCATTGGCGCCATGTTGGTTGCCATGATGTTAGGTCCCATTACTGGCATAGCATTAGCGATTATTGATCATCGTATGCCATTGCTACGTAAATCACTGATTACGGTTATCGTCGGCGTATCATTGGTCGTACTGGTCGGCTTCGTCGTCGGTTGGCTGCACAAAGATCAGCCATTAACGACAGAGATACTATCGCGCACTCAGCCGACCTCGATGGATTTGATGATTGCCTTAGCAGGTGGTACTGCTGGTGCTTATGCGATGGTATCACCGCACCTATCAGTGGCAGTGGTCGGCGTAGCAGTAGCAACCGCTTTGGTGCCGCCACTGGCTGCCAGTGGTATTTTATTTGCCAATGGCGAGATTCAGCTAGGCTTTGGCGCCTTACTGTTAGCTGTTACCAACATTATTGCCATCCAATTTACCAATGCGCTTGTATTATGGCTTTTAGGCTTTCGTCGTTTGGTCAAGGACGACTACAAATCAAACACCTACCTGACTTTTTTGCAACGTAATGCAGTGACCCTATTGTTGTTAGCAGGGTTGGGCACTTATTTAACTATTAATCTACAAACCAACGCCAAGCAGCAAGTCTTTGAAAGCAGCGTCAAAGAAGCCATCAACAGCTACTTTATTGATAAGGGTAACGTACTGACCAATACTCAGTTTGATACCTCGAAAGAAAATAAAGTCGTACGTGCGGTCATTCGCGGAGAGACGACGCCTACCTCATACGATGTACGACAAATCGAAACTGTCATTACCCAAGATATGGCAGAGAATTTCCCTGAGTATTTACCCATTAAGCTACAGCTGCGCTACTTGCCAGTACAAGTCATTGAGTCCAATCCATTGATACAAGACAAACTCGACAAGACCGATGCGGCGATTTTGACCAATTAGCTTTTATGCGCTACCAAAACCATCGACTATTTAGAGACGCAGAATAACCTAGCAGTTGTAACTCTTGTACCAAGAGCTTGGGCGTTTGTGCTAAAATCGCTTGCAAAATTATTTTACTTTATCTATTCAATTCTATCCGTCAGTAAGGAGCCGCTGTGAGCCAGCCATTTCGCTCAGCCGATATTCGTCAAGCTTTTATCGATTTTTTTATAAGCAAGCAGCATACCCCTGTTTCTTCATCTAGCCTAATTCCGCACAATGACCCGACATTGCTATTTACCAATGCCGGTATGAATCAGTTTAAAGAAACGTTTTTGGGCATGGAGCCGCGTGATTATACCCGTGCAGTAACCTCGCAAAAATGCGTAAGAGCGGGCGGCAAGCATAATGATTTGGACAATGTTGGCTATACGGCGCGTCATCACACCTTCTTTGAGATGCTGGGCAACTTCTCCTTTGGCGATTATTTTAAGCAAGCGGGTATCGAGTACATTTGGGAATTTTTGACATCCGATGAATGGTTGGCTATCGATAAAGATCGTCTATATGTGACCATTTATGAGACTGACGACGAAGCCTTTGATATTTGGCATAAAGACATCGGTATTCCTAGCGAGCGTATTATCCGTATTGGTGATAATAAAGGCGCGCCTTACGCATCAGATAACTTTTGGACGATGGGCGATACTGGCCCTTGTGGCCCTTGTACCGAAGTGTTTTATGACCATGGCGCAGACATTGAAGGCGGTTTGCCGGGTACACCCGAAGAAGATGGCGACCGCTATATCGAGATTTGGAACTGTGTCTTTATGCAGTTTAACCGTCAAAAAGACGGCACCATGTTGCCACTACCTGCTCCTAGTGTCGATACTGGCATGGGGCTTGAGCGTATCAGCGCTATCATGCAAGGTGTGCATGGCAACTACGAAATCGATTTATTTGTGCACTTGATGGATGCCGCTGCTGAGATTTTAGACATTGAAAATCAGCAGCAGTCGTCGCTAAAAGTCATCGCTGATCATATTCGCGCTGTTTCATTTTTGATTGCTGATGGTGTCACGCCAAGTAATGAGGGTCGTGGCTATGTGCTGCGCCGCGTCATTCGCCGTGCCGTACGTCATGGTAATAAGTTGGGCGCTGATAGTGATTTCTTTTATAAGATGGTCGCGCCACTGGTCGCTGAAATGGGCACTGCCTATCCAGAGCTAAAAGACAAACAAAGCGTCATCGAAAACGCCATTCAAAAAGAAGAAGCGCAGTTTGCCAAGACATTGGCACAGGGTTTACGCTTGCTTGCCAGCGAACTTGAAGGCTTACAAGACGGCGATACCCTCTCTGGCGAAGCCGCCTTTAAACTTTATGATACTTATGGCTTTCCGCTTGATTTGACCGCCGATATCACTCGTGAACGCGGTATTGTAATCGACGAAGCGGAGTTTGATGAGCACATGCAAGCACAACGTGAACGCGCCCGTGATGCTGGCAAATTCGATGTTGATTATAGCAGTGTCATTCAAGTAGACAACCCAACGACATTCATCGGCTATGAGCAACTTGAAGAAAATGGCGTGACTGTTAATGCCCTTTATCAAGATGGCAATCCTGTCGATAGCTTAAGCGAAGGTATGGAAGGCGTTATCGTCCTTGACCGTACGCCGTTTTATGCTGAAGGTGGTGGTCAAGTCGGTGAGTTGGGTGAAATTCGTAGCGCATCTGGTGTTTTTGAAGTGCAAGATACCAAAAAATCCGGGCAAGCCATTATTCATCATGGCGTCGTGACCATGGGTGATATCAGCACTAAGCAAACAGCTGACGCCCAAGTTTTATCTAGTATCCGTGCTGCTAGTGCCAAAAACCATTCGGCCACTCACTTATTGCATGCCGCATTAAGAGAGGTATTGGGTGATGAAGTCACACAAAAAGGCTCGCTGGTCTCAAGCGACGTGCTACGTTTTGACTTCTCCTATGATAAGCCCGTCACTGCTGCCGAGATTACACGTGTAGAACGTCTCGTTAATGAGCAAATCCAAGCCAATACCCCAGCCCGTATCGAGCATATGTCTATCGATGAAGCGATGAAGCAAGGTGCCATGGCACTGTTTGGTGAGAAGTATGGCAATGACGTTCGCGTGCTTACTATGGGCACCGACAGCATTGTCGATGGTCAGCGTCAGCCCTTCTCTATTGAGCTGTGTGGTGGTCTTCACGTGCAGCGTACGGGCGACATTGGTGTCTTTAAAATTACTAGCGAATCAGGTATTGCCGCAGGTATCCGCCGTATTGAAGCCGTCACAGGTATGAATGCCATAAAAAACATTCAGCAAAGTGAGCAACAACTCAGCGAGCTTGCCAGTCAGCTAAAAGTAAAACGCCCTGAAGTGGCACAGCGTGTCCGTACTATGGCGGATAAGCAGCGCGACCTAGAGAAGCAGTTAGAGCGTTTAGAACAGAAAATGGCCAGTGCGCAAGCCGCTAACTTGCTTGATGATGTGCAGACTATCGCCGGTACGCCAGTTCTTATCAGCACCTTAGGCGGTGTGGATGGCAAATCAATCCGTACGCTGATGGATGATATCAAATCCAAACTGCCTGATAGCGTGATTGTATTGGTTGGTGATAAAGACGATCAGCTAGCCTTAGCCGCAAGTGTCGCAAAGTCTGTCACTGCTAAAGTAAAAGCCGGTGATATCATTCGTCATTTGGCAAGTGAGCTTGGCGGTAAAGGCGGCGGCAAGCCCGATTACGCCCAAGGCGGCGCACCGAAGTCTGGCAACAGTAAAGCAGTCATTGACGCGCTACCCGCTTGGATAACTACCCAGCTTGGTGAATAAGCCATTTAGCTGACTGCCATTCAGTGCGTTAAACGTCATTAGTATGGGCGAGCAGCAGGAATGATACGATTGGTTATACGCTTTATAACCAATCGCCATATATCTAATCCGTACTGACACTTAACCTTACAAGCCGAGTATGGTATAAAGGTCGACGTTTGGGCATATCCTTAATTCCATTCATATCGCTCATTCAGTTTAACGCAGGCACCAATGGATAAACAAAAGGCATAGGGCGCAACTCTTATAATACGGCTTTATCTACGCAAGCATTGATTGACAGATACATTGCTGCTTATCGATGATAATAAAAGGCCATTAATGAATAATAGGTAGATTTTTATGGCGTTAATAGTACAGAAATACGGCGGCACCTCGATGGGCAGTATCGACCGCATCAAAAACGTCGCCAAACGAGTTAAGCGCTGGCATGATAATGGTCATCAAGTGGTGGTCGTTGTCTCTGCCATGAGCGGCGAAACCAACCGTTTGATTGATCTGGCACGCCAAATTAGCACCCAGCCTGATCCTCGCGAATACGATCAAATGGTCTCAACGGGTGAGCAGGTCTCTATCTCGTTACTTGCAATGGCCATCAAAGATCTTGGTATTGGTGCTCGTTCATTCACCGGTCGTCAGGTCGCTATTAAAACTGATAGCTCACATAATAAAGCCCGTATCGAAAGCATCGATGATAAAAACATTCGTGAGCAATTGGATGCTGGTAATATCGTGATTGTGGCTGGTTTTCAAGGTATCGATGAGGATGGTAATGCAACGACGTTAGGTCGCGGCGGCTCTGATACGACAGGTGTTGCGATTGCCGCAGCCTTGGGCGCAGATGAATGCCAAATCTATACCGACGTCGATGGTGTCTATACCACTGATCCACGCGTCACCTCAAAAGCCAAAAAGCTTGAAAAAATTACTTTTGAAGAAATGCTGGAGATGGCGAGCCTAGGCTCAAAAATCTTACAAATTCGCTCAGTAGAATTTGCGGGTAAATATGGCGTACCGCTACGCGTCCTCTCTAGCTTTGATGAAAATACCGATGGTAGCTTTGACGACGACTTTAAGAACAATGTCGGCACCCTAATTACGATAGACGAAGGAGACAATATGGAACAGGCAATCATCTCAGGTATCGCTTTTAATCGAGACGAAGCAAAAATAGTCGTGCGCGGTGTGCCCGATCACCCTGGCATCGCCTCTGCTATCTTGAGCCCTATTGGTCGCGCCAATATCGAAATTGACATGATAGTGCAAAACCTATCAACCAATGGCACCACTGACTTTACCTTTACGGTGAATCGTACTGACATGGACAAAACCATGAAAGTGTTAAACGATGAAGTCAAAGACGAGATTGGTGCCAAAGAAATCTTGGGTAACAGCGAAGTCGTCAAAGTTTCTTTGGTTGGTGTTGGTATGCGCTCGCATGCTGGGGTTGCTAGCCTCATGTTCCAAACCCTCGCAGAAAACAACATCAATATTCAAATGATATCGACCAGTGAAATCAAAGTATCTGTGCTTATCCAAGAGCAGTATCTAGAAAAAGCAGTTAAATCACTGCACACGGCATTTGGTCTTGATCGTGAAGATGGCGACAGCAAAATCGCTGGGCTATAATTTATATTAAAACCATTAAAAATATAGACATAGCATTAACAGTTATCGATTACATCGGCATCAATTACTTTCAATAATGTGTTTATCCAAATAGGGTCTTTTTAGATCCTATTTTTATTTTTATTATTGTTCTGATTGGTATATACCTAATAGTTTTGTGAAAACCCGTGACAGTATCTGTTATGCCCCCTATAATGGGGCTTTCATTTGGGCTAAATGAATCTACCTATCATTACCGCTATTCGCCTAACGTTAGACATAGTAGCTTGTAAGCTAAATACAAGGTGTGTTTAGTGCGGCGGTAATGTCCTGTAATTGAGAAGTAATCTGATGATTAATAATCTGTTGATGCGACATAAGGAGTGTGACGCATGTTAATTTTGACACGCCGCGTGGGCGAAACGTTAATGATTGGTGACGAGGTCAGTGTGACTGTCCTAGGCGTTAAAGGCAATCAAGTGCGTATCGGTGTTAATGCGCCAAAAGACATTGCCGTACACCGCGAAGAGATTTACCAACGCATACAGCATGAGCGTTCGGTACAATCACAAATGCAGCATCTTGAGCAAGGCAGTTTTGCGCCTTCCTTTGATGATGAAGACTATTTTAATCGCTAAGCTGAGTCTTAACACCTAACCACTAATAATCATTGAGCACACACCAAGCACCGTACTTTGCTTTTTAATCTGCTCTGAGGTCATTTATTTATGAGTATTCGCCAATCAGATGTATCGGCTCTACTTAATGGTTTGAATAAAAAAGCCATTGGATTCAATGATGTCATCAGTTTTATTGATGATTTTTATCGTTATGCGCCCGCTCCTTTCGTTAATGGCATGCAGCACAATGCCGCTGGCGAAAACGAAGGCAGTGCGAAAATTTTTGGTTTTGCCAAACACCATGGTCTCAATCAATTAGACACGCTGAAGCTATTTGGTGAGCATTATACCAAAGTGCTAGAGACGCCTAAAGGCACTGATCATGCCAATATCCGCAATTTTTTGCATTGGGGTTGGCAAGGGTTTTTGATGCAAAAGAATCCATTGACGGTCCGTCCAAGTGTTGATACGACTGCGCTTTAATCATTTTTAAGCACACAAAAAAGCCACGCTATATAATATAGCGTGGCTTTTTTATTGAGCGACTACTGCTGTGATTAGCGATACTCTTGCTTATTTATCACAAAGCTTATTTATCACGAAACTTAACTGGCTGGATAGCGCCCTTAGGATTGGGCATATTGGGATAATGATGTTCGTGCTCGACATCACATTCAGCACCGACGATTGAGCCATCGTCCTTTACAGGTTTATGAATATAACCGGTACGCTCGGCCGCAGGTAGATGCTCATGCTCCCAAACCATTACCGCTTGCATACAAGTGTCGCGCTGCTCAGGGGTTAATTTACGGCCATCTGGCCATTTGCCAAGCTCAATGGCCATACGGAATTTATCGACCACGTCTGGTGTTAGCGTTGCTAATATTGTTTGCTTATCCATCTCACTCTCCACGACTATTTTTTATACGACAACTGCTTTTATTCATCATCCATAATATCATCATCGATATCAAGACTGAATTCTTCGGCATGGACGTTCCAGTGTAGTTTGGTACGGCACGCCTCATAAAAATCAAATCCTGGAGGATGTAGCAGCGTTAGCTTATCAGGGTGCTTACGAATATAAAGCCGCTGCTCTTGGTCGAGCGGTATGCTGGGCTTGCCATCTGCACTAACCATCGGCTGCGTGCGATTGTCCTCATGGATGCGAATACAAACTTCGCTATTGCCACTGACTACAATCGGACGACTGGACAAGGTATGCGGATGCATGGGCACCAGACATATTGCATCCATACTCGGATGAATAATAGGGCCACCACCAGATAGTGCATAGGCTGTGGAACCAGTAGGCGTCGCCACAATCAAGCCATCGCTGTGCTGTCTATAGACATCGTGACCATCAATTTTCATCTGAAAATCAATCATATGTACTGACTTACCAGCATGCAATACGATATCATTGAGCGCCATATCTTCATGGATAATATTTCGCCCTTCTCGTATTTCCATCGTCAAGAGAAACCGATGATCCAACTGATAATCGCCCATCAATACTTGACGCAATTTAAAAGCAGCTTCATCAGGTTTGACATCAGCTAAAAAACCAAGGCGACCACGGTTGACGCCCAACACAGGTACGCGATAACGTGCCAGTGCTTCAGCAGCATGCAATATGGAACCATCACCACCGACGACGATGACCAAATCACAAATCTCACCAATCAAGCTACGCTTAACGATTTTGACTTTTTCGATCTCAGTGAGATCCAATGTTGGTAGATGGGCGGTTTGCATGTCCATTATCAGGGTGAGATTCATCTCATTGATCGTTTGGGCAATCTGCACCAGACTTTGGGTGACGCTGCGCTTGCCTGCGCGCCCCATTAATCCAATACGCCGAAACGCTGGATTTTTGATGGCGTGGAACAGCTCTGATGCATGTAAGTGTGGCAATCTTTCGGACTGCGCGGAGTTTTCCATAAAACGACTCGGAATAACGGTAAAATACAGGGCAATGATAGCGATAAATGAGCGCTTAAACTAGCATGTTTTATCAATTATCGTTGTTAACTGTCGTAATCAACCCCATATAACAACCATTGCACGCCCATTTATGGCCTGCTTACCGCGCTACTGAGCATCCCTAGCTAGTCCAAATAATAAGTCAGATGATGGCTGCGTCAATCCTTGACAGCCGTCACGCAAACACAGTTGACAATAACCAAGCTTTTGCTAAAGTAGCAGTAATTTATATCATTTTTAATTAAGGACATATGTATGGCCAATCCTATTGTCAGTCGCGCAGAGCTTGCGATCGGCGGTCAGCCGATGACCGTCAAAGGTGTCATCCAAAAGACCAGCTTGTTGCTTGGTTTATCTGCTATCACTGGTGTCGGCTTTTTCTTTTATGCGCTGATGGCAGGTCTATCACAAAGTTTTATTACCATGGCGGCCTTTGGTAGTATGTTTGCCGCTTTTGGCCTCGCAATCTTTATCACTTTTAAGCCACAAAAAGCCAAAACTTTCGCGGTCCCTTATGCGCTCTTAGAAGGTATCTTCTTAGGCGGCATCTCGCTGTTTTTTATGAGAATGTATCCAAGCGTGCCAGTGACTGCAATGTGTGCGACCTTTGTGACAGCAGCCGTTATGCTAGGGCTATATCGCTCTGGTCTCGTTAAGGTAACGCAAAAATTCCGCTCTATCGTCACCTCAGCGCTTATAGCCATCATGCTCGTTTATGTCGCCCAGTGGGTTCTTTCTTTAGCGTTCGGTTCGAGCTTACCTTTCTTATTTGAAGGTGGCGTTATCGCTATTGGCTTCAGTTTATTTGTGATTGTTATCGCTTCTTTTACGCTATTACTTGATTTTGATAACATTGATCGCGGCGTAGCAGCTGGTGTTTCTGAAGACTACGAATGGTTATTTAGTATCGGTATTCTTGCGACGCTAGTATGGATGTATATCGAATTTATGCGTCTGCTTAGCTACCTACAAGACTAATCTATAACTGGCTAATAATAATGATACCTAAAATAAAAACCGTCTTTTGCTAAAGGCGGTTTTTTTATATTTGAACCAAAGTAGGTATTATATGCAGATAAATACCACGTATAAGAAACTAAGCACGTTTTAGACGCAGCGCATTTAATACCACAAATAATGAGCTAAGCGACATTCCAATGGCGGCAAGCCAAGGTGGGACATAACCAAACGCGGCAGGTAATAATACGATACTGTTATAAGCCAGTGCCCAGCGGAAGTTTTGTTTGATAATGCGTTCCGTTTTATCCGCGATACGCTTGGCGGCCGTGATGGCTTCAATCTGTCCATTAAGGATGATGCTATCGCTTGACACCTGCGCCAAATCTGCCGCGCCAGCAATCGAAGTCGACACATCTGCTGCTGCCAACACGGGCGCATCATTAATACCGTCACCAACCATCAGCACAACTGACCCTTGTGCTTGCAGCTGCTGGATATGATTGACCTTATCTGTTGGTGACAGACCATTATATGCCGCCTGCATGCCCAAAGTCTCCGCCATGACCAGCGCCTGCGGACTGGGGTCGCCCGTCAGCATCACAGACTCAATACCTAAGCCTTTGAGCGTATCCAGCATTGAGCGGGCATTATCACGTACTTTATCGCTAAAGTAAAAGCACGCCAGCGCTTGCCATGTGGTTGAGGAGCTTGTTTGACAAGACAACACAACCGCTGAGCTGGCACGCTGGCTCAGTAAATCGATCGTTAAATCATTGTCTGCCTTTGCACCAGTAGCACCTTTATCCAAAGCAAAGTCTACATGACCAATACGATATAGAACGCCATCAATCATGGCTTCTACCCCGCCTGCTGGATAATGCAGCAAGGCTTGAGTGGGCGGCAGATGTAATTGATAAGCGGCGGTCAGTAGCGCATGAGCAATCGGGTGACGACTGCCTACTTCTAAGGCCGCAGCAATGGCTAAGAAACGGTCTTTTTGCAAAGGCAACGCGCTTGAGTCATCGTTTTCATCTTGGCTGAACGATTTTATTAGCTCAATGTTCAGTAAGTTTGGCTTGCCATAAGTCAATGTCCCTGTTTTATCAAAAGCCACATGCGTAATCTCTGCTAAGGTTTGCAGCGTATGACCACGCGTGGTCAAAAAGCCATAGCTGGCCAATCGATTGGTAGAGACAGTCAAAGCAATCGGTGTGGCTAGTGACAGCGCGCAAGGACAAGTCGCCACTAAGACTGCAACCGTTGCCCAAATAGCTTGGCTTGGATCGACAAAATACCAGCCGATAAATACCAATGCTGACAATACTAAAATCCGCGCCACAAACCAACGAGCCAGCTTGTCCGCTTGCTGTGCCAGTTTGGGCTTTTCACTCATGGCACGGTTCATCAGCCGATCAATTAATCCAATCTGACTGTCTTCTGGCAGTGCCGTGACCAGCATCTCAAACGGCTGACTGTCGTTTTGTGCGCCGCCGACGATATAGTCGCCTTGAGACTTGATGATTAAATCACCCTCACCCGTCAGCAGACTTTGGGAGACGGTCGCAGTTGGACTAAGCAAAATACCATCGCTGATAATCTCAGAGCCAGCCTCAACCATGATGATGTCACCCACTTGCAAGCTTTGAGCGGTCACCATCTGTTTTTGTTCTGCACCATACACTGGCTTTAACAAATCTGGCTTTAATAGGTCTGGTTGACGGCTGGTTTGTTGCCAGTCTTGAGCTATACGATTGGTTATTTGATGAACATTGGCATCCATACTCTGCATAAAATTGGGTGTATACTTCGTTGGAGCGCTGACTGCGGCACTTATTGCACTATCAGCACCTGTCTCATGAACTGCCTGATTAATAGCACTCGTATCTACTTTATCAAAGGCATTTTGTTGTAACTGCTGCAAAATGAGCGCAGCGTCTCCTTTGTTTTCAGCAATTTTTTGTACTAAAACTGGCTCTACCACTACTAAGTCATTGGCCATCGTCGCCGCTTTTAGACGAGCATTATACTCGATATAACGCCCTGCCAATAAGAAGAAAATAAACATGCTGACCGAATCATAATAGGTCTGACCGTTTCCAGTAATGGTGGCGTACAAACTGGCGAAAAATGTAACAATCAAGGCGATACTGACCGGTACATCCATATTGACTTGGCGCGCGCGAACTGCCGACCATGCAGACGTAAAGAACGGTATGCCCGCATAAAAGAACACGGGAATACTGACGAATAACGACACCCAACGCAAAAAATCGCGCTGTAATATCAACATCCCACTATATTCACCAAAATATAGCGCGACCGCATACATCATTGCTTGCATCGCACCAAGTGCAGCGATTCCTAGGCGTAGCAGCATCTTGTTATTGTGCTTAGCCAGCATTGCCTCATGGGTATCTTGACGGTAAGGCTTAGCTTCGTAGCCTATTTCATTGATAATAGCTAGAATACGGCTGATAGGCAGCTTACTCTCGTCCCAAATGACGCGCATACGCTGATTGGTCAAATTGACCTGACACTTATTGATACCATCAATCTCATAAAGACGCGATTCGATAAGCCACGTACAGGCAGCACAGCGCAAGTTGTTAACGGACAATTCTGCCACCGACAGACCATCTTGAGCGTAGACGAACTGTGATTTTATCTCATCATGATCATAGGCTTCGAGGCGCGTCAGTTGGGTAGGCAAACTTGCCGTACGGTTGATTTCCGAACGATCAAGATAATATTGCTCAAGCCCTGCCTCGACGATACTTTGCGAGGCCAACTGACAACCCATGCAGCACATCTCACGGGATTTACCCAATATATCGGCATAAAACGGCGGCTGCGGTACTGGATCGCCACAGTGGAAGCAATGACCAGCAAGGGGCAGTACCAACCCTTCGGTGATAGAGTTGTCTTCATAATAATGGCTGGAGGTTGGTATTGGTGAGGGGGCACTAGACATAATCGCGCTTACTTCCTTTAGACAGGTTTGCTCGAACCCAATTCACTTTGAGAAAACTTGCTATCATCAAATATGCCTAATGTTATTTAAAACAGCTATTTTAAATAAGCTCGACACGGCTAGCACAGATAGAGAATCAACCGCTAATTCATACAAAAAACATCGTTAGAATAATCGTAAATTGTTATCTTATATGGCACTGATAAAGCAAATTAAAAGCGCGCTGTGTTTTCGTATAAACATCGCTGTCAATAGATCGATTATACTATAAGCCGGTGCTGTGAACAGCATAACCCCTCACAGAGTCATCCCACTGAATGCCTGAGTTGATGATGATAGATTGAAAAATTTGTCAATTTGCGTCATTATGAGGCAGTTTTTTATCCCTAAATGGTGCATCATCCGTGCAAAAATCTAATTCTAAGCGACCAATCTCCAAGCTTCCTTCGTCATCTACGTCTGCTATCAGCACGCTACCCTCACAGCAGCGCGGCTTGGTCTTTAGTAGTATTTTATTAATTGTCATTATCGCTGGCATGGTGCTATTGGCGCTGTATTTGATCAAGCTTGATCGCACCATTACCCACAAGTTCGAAGGTAAGCGCTGGGATATTCCTGCCAAGGTATACTCGCAGCCACTTGAGCTTTACCAAGGTGCCAGCGTCGATAACAGCACGATTAAGACATGGCTCGAGCTGCTTAATTATCAAAGCAACAAAGCCTATGATCGCACCGGTACCTATCGTAAGTCTGGCAATACCTATTATATCCATACGCGCGGTTTTACTTATAGCTCCAACGATATAGACACTGAGCAAGTCATCAAAATGACGATTGCTGGTAATAAGATTGAGTCGATTCAAAGCACTTTACCGGCTAAGAGCGGCATTATTCGCCTTGAGCCGGTTAGTATTGGCGGTATTTACCCAGACAGCAATGAAGATCGTATGGTCGTCTCTTTAGATGAGGTGCCACAGCCATTGATTGATGCATTAATAGCCACGGAAGATCGCGGCTTTTATGAGCATAAAGGCGTATCGATACGCGGTATCGCCCGTGCAGTCATTAATAATTTCTCTGGCGGCTCTAGACAAGGTGGTTCGACCATCACCCAGCAGCTGATTAAAAACTTTTATCTGAATTCAGATCGCACCCTAAAACGCAAAGCCAATGAAGCCCTAATGGCTGTGTTACTTGAGCTCCATTATAGTAAAGATGAAATTCTACAAACGTATCTGAACGAGATTTACCTAGGACAAAACGGCAACCGCTCTATTAATGGCTTTGGTTTGGCAGCGCAGTTCTATTTTAATCAACCGCTGAACGAGCTGCGCTTAGACCAGCAAGCCTTGCTCGTTGGTATGGCAAAAGGCCCGAGTGTCTATAATCCACGTCGCCATCCAAACGATTCAAAAGCACGTCGTAATGTCGTTCTTAGCAACATGCTAGCGATGGGCACGCTCAGTCAAGCAGACTATGATAAAGCCATAGAGAGATCACTGGGTATCGCTGACAAGCCTGTCGAAGGCAAAAGCCAATTTCCTGACTTTCTCGATATCGTCAAGCGTGAATTGAATACCGTCTATTATTCTGATGACTTAAAAAATGAAGGTCTGACGATTATTAGTACGCTCGACCCTATTGCCCAATTAGCCGCCGATAAAGCAGTCGATAAAAAACTGGGCGAGCTCCGTCGTAGCAGCAGCAAAACCAAAGATTTACAAGGTGCCTTGGTCAGTGCCAATCCAGAGACTGGTGAGCTGGTCTCTGTGGTCGGTAGCGGCAGTGAATTTACGGGCTTTAACCGCGCCGTCGATGCCAAGCGTCAAGTGGGCTCTTTATTAAAACCGATCATTTATATGACAGCGCTCGAAAGCGGTCGCTATAATTTGGCAAGTTCGGTCGATGATTCACCAGTTACCGTCAACCTAAATGACGGTACGAAGTGGAATCCACAAAACTATGACAAGCGTGATCATGGTTATGTCCCCTTTACCACTGCACTGTCTCAGTCTTATAACCAAGCAGCGGTACGCTTAGGCATGGAATTTGGGATCGATACTTTTGCCAAGCAGCTACAGCGTATGGGTATTAAAGAGAAAATATCGCCTTATCCTTCTGCATTATTAGGATCGGTCAATCTTAGCCCAATGGATATGCTTGGCGTCTATCAAGTGTTTGCTACTGGTGGCTTTCGCACGCCCATTCATAGTATTCGTAGCGTCATTGATGATCGCGGTCGTATCTTGCAGCGCACTGGACTCAATACACAGCGTAGTATCCCGCCTGAGACCAACTTTTTGACCAATTACGCGCTACAGCAAGTGGTCGCCAGCGGAACGGCTAAACGAGCACAGTCGCTTGGTAGCAACCTGAATCTCGCTGGTAAAACAGGGACCACAAATGACTATCGCGACGCTTGGTTTGCTGGTTATAGTGGTAACTATGTCAGCGTGGTTTGGGTCGGTCGTGATGATAATAAGCCAATCGGTCTGAGTGGTGGCACAGGTGCATTACCAGTTTGGGTCGACTATATGAGTCGCTTAAAATTGACGCCAGTATCACTACCTGAGCCGGAAGGTATTGAGTGGTTATGGCTTGAAAACAATTCTGGTAAGCTATCAAATGAGCGCTGTACTGATGCGCGCTATTTGCCAGTAATGTCAGCACATTTGCCCGAAGAAGCCAGTAGTTGTGCCATCGGATTGTATCAACAAGATCGCGCTCAAGAACAGAGTGAGCAAGGCGCTATCAATCAGCAACGCCGCCGCGAAGGCTTAGACATTCCAAATGGCGAAGCGGTTGAGACCGAGAGCCAAGATGATAATGATGCGCAGGGCGGTGCCGATACTTGGTACGACCGTGCGGTTGAATGGTTCTAACATTGTTTTTAAAAACTTAAAAAGGGGCTTAACATGGTGTCATCTATACAGCAAAGCGTATCCGTTAAGCAGGACATTATTAGCACGGCTAAAAAGAATACCCTAGCGAATACGGTCCTTGCTGCTGGTGCGCTCGTTGGCATAATGAGCTTGAGTGCCTGTCAAACGGCGCCCATTACTGCGACGAGAACAACACCTGCTCAAACGATGCCAGCAACACAACGTCAAGAGACAGCAGCGCCTTCATCGGTTACCAACGTAAAACCTGCGACTCAAGCGCCGATTATTGATCACAGGGGCTATGGAGAAGGCGACGATAATGATGAAAAAAATGACTACCCTATCCAGTCTGATGCGCCGTCTGGCCCATCTTCAGCGACAAACCCATTAACGCAACAAACTCCAGTGTACACAGCGCCTAACTCCCCATCCAGTCCTGTGTTTTCACAGCCCGATGCCGTAATCATTACGCCGTCCCGTGATGACTATATAATTTCTGAACCTTCAATACCGTCGCACAATGACCTATTAGAGCGCGCGCGCCAAAACTCGCAACAACGCAGTCAACAAGCGGCTACTAACAACAGTGACCTGCCAGCATTTCGCAATCTTATGCAAACAGGGATTGGTCAGTTAAAATCAGGCAAGCTGACCAATGCTGAGAGCAGCTTTACCCGCGCCCAGCGCCTCGCGCCCAAATCCTCAGCGGTGTATTTTTATCTGGCACAAGTCGCTCTCAAAAAGAACCAACCGCGCAAGGCAGAAGCCATGGCTCGCCGTGGTCTTAGCGTCTCGCAAGATGCCAATCGCAGACGCGCGCTCTGGCAAATTATTTTGCAATCAGGGCAAGCGCAGGGTAACTCACGCGTCATCAATGAAGCAAAGCAAGCACTGCGTTAGTATCAAGACATACCGAAGTGAGTAAATACTAAGTCTATAACTTGCTATCTACTCACTTTTTATATTGTGCATACGCATCATTTATCCAAAACACTCATTTTTATTTTAGATTAAGGTTATCGTTATGGCATGGCAACAACTGCACTTACAGTGTGAAAAAGCAAACGTCGATCTGGCTGAGGCGCTGTTACTAGAAGCAGGTGCACTATCAATCGCTTTAGATGACGCAGGGGATCAACCCTTGTTTGAGCCATTGCCTGGTGAGTCACCCTTATGGGATGAAGTGATCCTGACAGGATTGTTCGATGCCAGCACAGACACTGGTAGCCGTCATGCGGTTGAACAGTTAAGTCACGAAATTGGCGCACAGGTACACGCCAGTCGTATTTGGCTAAGTGCTGTGGATGATAAAGATTGGGAACGTGAATGGATGAGCAATTATCATCCTATAGAATGCGCCAATAACTTATGGATTGTGCCTAACTGGATAACGCCGCCCAATCCTGAGGCGACCAATATCATTATGGACCCCGGCTTAGCCTTTGGTACTGGTTATCATGCCACCACTCGCCTATGCCTCGACTGGCTAACAGAGCAAGATCTGAGTGATAAAGTGGTGATTGATTATGGTTGTGGCTCAGGAATTTTAGGTATTGCGGCATTATTGTTAGGGGCACGTCACGTCTATGCCGTTGATATCGATCCACAAGCTGTGCTGGCGACCAACCAAAATGCCGTACGCAATCATGTCGATGATCGGTTGCAAGCATTTTTACCCGAAGACTTTACTGATTACTGGAAACAAAACGACGTCAAACCCGTAGAAGTGATGGTCGCCAACATTTTAGCGAAGCCCCTTATTGGCTTAGCACCTTACTTTGTCACCTTAATGGCACCAAAAAGTCGTATCGTGTTAGCCGGCTTAATCGAGTCACAAACTGAAGAAGTGACTGCTGCGTATCAGCCTTATTTTGCGCTCGATCCGAAGCACGCCTTTACGGCGCAAGAGGACCAACATTGGCAGCGTTTATCTGGTACATTTACAGGCTAGCAACATTTAATTACATCTGTTACGATAGAGGGGCAGTCAAATGTTATGTATTTGACGCCACTCTGTCCTTGTCTATCACTCATAAATGTATCAAGCATTTAACGATGAGTATCTAAGTAGAAGCCTGAGTAGTAGAGGCAGCTATTGGTGAGTGGCTACGCGGTATTGATAACCATACTTTTTTGGATTCGACCCTATGACCACGCCAATAAAAACTCAGTGCCCTCATTGCCAAGCTTGCTTTAAATTACAACAAACCCAGTTAAATAAAGTAAACACCGCCGTTTGCTGTGATCAGTGTCAGCAGAGTTTTTTGGTCAATAAGCACCTTATCGTCACCACCGATACGCCACCAAAAATGGCAGATAGCACCACCACCGACCCAAATAACACAAGTAATGTCAAACCGCCTATTCATAAACAACTTTCTAATAAGCAATCTTCAGCCGTCTTATCTTCTGACAGCTTAATTCATGATGGTTTAATTTATGATGACATGGATATCGACGAAGCAGATGAAAGCAGTTTGGAATATGACTCGTTAGAAAATATGGACGCTTGGCTGACCCATGCAACCGACAGTAGTCATACTAATTCTATAGCCAGTAATAAGCTTGATAAAACGCCCAAGTCAGCAGCGCAATCAGCGTCGGCAGCAACGCAGTCTACCTCACCTGCTCAGGTTGCACTTAGTTCAGCGGCGGCCAATAACATCCATGCCAATATTGATGATACGACTGACAACGCTTGGCTCGAAGATCTGCTCAAAGAGCAAAATAAAAATGACAATAGCATCCAAGAGGATACGGATTTATCGCAGCTATTGCTTAGCATGGGTGTACCCTTTAGAGACGAAGACCGAACACATGAAGAGCGGGTCAAAAAAATGCAAGCGCAAGCGAAATTCGCGCCGACACCAGCGCGGCATTCAATTGCCTCTCTACTGTGGACGCTAGGCTGTTTGGTACTGGCGCTGCTACTTTTTGCCCAGTATGTTATTTTTAATTTAGAAACCTTGGTAAAAAATCCCGCTCATGCAGAACGCCTACAGACAATCTGCACAATCGCGGCTTGCAGCCTTCCTAGCGCTGACTTATCTGCCTTGACGATCACTGAGCTCAATCACAAGCCTAGCCAAATTAAAAAAACGGGGACTTTTAGTGAGGTAAGTGCAACGTTAAACAACCAAAGCCCACAAGCCCAGCTTTACCCTAATGTTAAGGTCAGTGTTTACGGGACAGATGCCCTACTCGGAGAGTTTATTGCAGCACCAGATGATTATCTATTGAGTACCCAAAACCAAATAGCGGCTGCCAGTCGCAGACAACTGCTATTTACGATACCGGTTGCCAATGCTCAAATCCGTGAAGTCCGTATTAATCCTATTTATTGAAGCAGACCTTAATAAATAGAAGTAATAAGCGAGACCTTAATAAATAGCAGTAACGAAATGCTTTGGAATTGAACAGTCTTCATTGAATAGCATTGCTACTGAGATAACGTCCAATCTGTCAATGCTAACCGATATTAATTTGTTATAATACCCGTCTAAACCCCTATGGTTTGACTCTTTTTAATCTCAAGGACATTATCTTATGGCAACTCATGCACAGCATAATGCCAATCGTTTTGCCCAAAGCTCTGAGCATCTTGCCGATTATAATAAAGACGATTATCAGCATTCTATCCGTGATTTAGAGCCTTCTCTAGATAGCCTTATGAACAATGGGCATACTCCTGAACCTTTGCGTGTGAACGTAGAGCGAGTGGTGCGTCAGTATTTTGCGATGTTAGGCGATGAGATACCCACCGATTTGTATGAGCTTATCTTAAAACAAATCGAAGAGCCGCTATTGTCTGTCGTCCTTGAGCAAACGCGCGGCAATCAGACCAAATGCGCGCAAATCTTGGGTCTCAATCGTGGTACGTTACGCAAAAAACTTAAAACCTATAACTTAATGTAACCTCGGCCAGATGAGCTTACCGATCGTCATTAACCCTCATTATGTATGGCAATTTATCGTTTATGACCTTATCCACTGTGATACTGTCGGCAGCGATTGTCATTATCACCTTGCCAGACGTTTACGTCAGGCTTTTTTTATGGAAATTTCTTATGAGTACAGCCCCACTTGCCCTACTGTCGGTCTCCGATAAATCCAATATCGTCGAATTTGCTCAAGGCCTTATTAAAGCAGGCTTTGCTTTGTTATCTACTGGCGGTACTTATCGACTGCTGACAGAGCATAATGTTGCGGTGACCGAAGTGTCAGACTATACCGGTTTTCCTGAAATGATGGACGGTCGTGTAAAGACGCTACACCCTAAAATTCATGGTGGCATCTTAGGACGCCGTGGCACTGACGATGCGGTTATGAGCGATCATCAAATTGAGCGTATTGATTTGGTCGTGGTAAATCTTTATCCATTTGCCGAGACGATTGCTCGTGCGGATGTCACCATGAACGATGCCATCGAAAACATCGATATCGGTGGTCCTACGATGGTACGTTCTGCGGCGAAAAATCACGCCCACGTTGGTATCGTAACCGATCCTGCTGATTATACGCGCGTACTTGAAGCCTTGGGTGATGGCACTAAACTGACCACGTCCCTACGCTACGACTTAGCGGTGAAAGCCTTTGAACATACTGCACAATACGACGGTATGATTGCCAACTTCTTAGGTAGCCGAGTTAATGAGACTCAAGAGCCAGAGAATTTTTCACGCACCTTTAACGTGCAGCTAGAAAAAGCACAAGATCTACGTTACGGTGAAAACCCACATCAAAACGCGGCATTTTATACAGAAAATAATCCACTAAAAAGCCAGCAAGCTTCTATTGCCACGGCGAAGCAATTACAAGGTAAGGCACTGTCTTATAACAACATCGCTGATACTGATGCAGCACTTGAGTGCGTAAAAGCGTTCAGCGCCCCTGCTTGCGTCATCGTTAAGCATGCCAACCCTTGCGGTGTCGCGGTCGATACCGACCAAGTCGCTGCTTATAACACCGCTTTTAGCACCGATCCTGAGTCTTCTTTTGGTGGTATTATTGCCTTTAACCGCCCATTGACCGTTGCGGCAGCAAAAGCAATTATCGACAATCAATTTGTAGAAGTGATTATTGCACCTAGTATCGAAGATGGGGTGCTTGAGGCGACTGCTGCTAAGAAAAATGTGCGCGTCTTGGTATGCGGCGAGCTACCAACCCCTGAGCAGCGCGAAAGCCAGCTCGACTATAAGCGCGTTAACGGCGGGCTGCTCGTACAAGAGCAGGATCTGGGTTTGATTACTGCCAATGACCTAAAAATCGTCACGGATGTGCAACCAACGGAAGCGCAGATTGCTGATTTACTGTTCAGCTGGAACGTCGCAAAATACGTCAAATCTAACGCCATCGTTTATGCCAAAGGTCAGCGCACTATTGGTGTTGGCGCCGGTCAAATGAGCCGCGTCAACTCAGCACGTATCGCTGCTATCAAAGCTGAACATGCTGGCTTGGCGACAGAAGGCGCTGTTATGGCTTCAGATGCCTTCTTCCCGTTCCGTGATGGCATTGATAACGCTGCTGAAGTCGGCATCTCGGCGATCATCCAGCCGGGTGGTTCTATGCGTGATAACGAAACGATTGCTGCGGCTAATGAGCATGGTATCGCCATGGTATTCACTGGTATGCGTCATTTCCGTCATTAATCTGCTGTCAAGATAATGCTGTTCAGACAAATTTTTTAAGAATAAATCAAAATCGTATTGCATAAAAAAAGCCACTATCAATAGTGGCTTTTTTATACTTAAGATTTGATAAAGCTTATTCAGACAAAGGGTTTAACAAATGCCTTATAAGTGGCTTAACGTCCTTGCGCATTGGCCATATTAGTCTCATTAATTTCAACCTTATACACTAAACGTAGATACTCTAGATAGTCTTGTAGCTGATCTTGACCCAAATTATCACGGATAATAGATGCCGTTTGCGCACGTTGCATATCAGACAGTGGTGATTGTTGTTCGGTCTTGATACGATCACCAACCAATAACGTCGCACCCATCTCTGTTTTACTCGCAATAGCAACAACGCCATTATTGGCCGCTTGCTGACTAAATGCCAAGCCGCGCTCTTTTTCTGTCAATCGTGTGGTTTGACGATTGACTTCGCCTAAGGCTTGAAATCTGACCGGTTGCTTACCGATATCGGCCGTTGTTTTAATACCAGCCGCCAGTTTTTTAGCGTCTTTTAACGCCAATGCTGTGGCTTTTTGCTGACGTAATATCTGTGTGATTCTTGGCGTAGCCGCTGCCAGAGTAAGCGTCTTGGTAGGACGATAATTGCTTGGCTGTACCCATACCGTGCCATTACCAACTTCAATACCTGCCGTCACCGCTTGGTCTTGAATCGTAAACTCATCAAAAGCTTGCTTAATCACTGCTGGTTGCGACAATGCTGACTGGTTGCCTTTTTTACGATAATCTTTGATACGCTTTAGTGTCACGCCCTCTTGCTGAGCAATATCTTCGATACTAAAACCATCTGCTGCCAAATCGTTAATTGCCGTGACTTTATCGGCATACATTTCCTGACGCTTATACTCTTTGGCCTTAACCGTTAGCTCTTCACGCATACTCTCGAGGCTAGGTACTTTACTACCATTGTCTTCGGTTACAGTAAATATCTGATAACCAAAGCTGGTCTTAACTGGTGCACTCACATCGCCAACGCTCAAGCCTTCCAAGGCTTTTTCAACTGCTGCTGCGTCATTGCCAAATACAGAAGGATTGAAGCGACCGATGTCACCACCCGTCTCTCCTGATGGATCGTCAGATTCTGTCTTAGCAAGCTTGCTAAAAGCCTCACCTTTATCCAAACGGGCTTTTACTTTATCTGCTCGAGCCTTGGCATCCTTACCCGTTATCAATATTTGACTGATTTTGCGCTCATCGACTACAGCCAGTCCTTGCTTATAGGCGGCGTACTGCTGCTGCAAATCTTCTGTCGTGACATCAGTGATTTGGACCGTCTGCGGGCTCAATTGCAGGTAAGCCAAGTCGACCATTGCCGCACTTTTTAGCGTGTCTTTATTGGCATCATAGTAGGCTTGTATATCGTTTTTACTCAGCTTCACTTGTTCTTGGTAATCCTGCCAATTAAAGCGATGCAACCAAATATTACGCGACTCTAGCTGTAGATCTATTAGCTGACTAACCGCTTGCATCGGATACACTGCCGTACCAACGATACTGGCATTCAGCTGATCGAGGCTTAACTGGTTACGAAACTCAGCAAACAGCTGATCTTTGGTCATACCGCGCTGACGCAAAAAGTTTGAAAACTGATCGTTTGAAAAATTGCCATCCGCATCTTTAAAGATCTCTTCTTGACGCAGTAGACGATTGATGGTGTCGTCAGAGACCGTCATACCCAGCTTACCCGCTTGCTGCTCTAGCAAAGTTCGATCAATCAGACCTTTTAGTACTTGCTCATGCAGCACATCTTCATTCAATAAACTGGCATCATCAATTTGCTCTAAGGTCTCAGTACGGCGATTATTAACAGCAGTCTGATATTCTGATAATCCAACACTTGCCTCACCTACTTGCGCAATTTGGTTGGGATCGACACCGCCACCAAAGTAGCTTTCGACACCCAATAGAGCGAGCGGCGATAGGCATAAAATCAATAAAATGCGACCTGGCCAGCTTTTTAAGAAATCGCGCAATTTATCCATAGTTATCTCTGCTTTATTAACCTATATTGATGAAAGACCATTTAATGCTATCTAAGCAGGCAATGGCAAGGGTAAAAACCTGGGCAAGTTATAAGGGCAAAATAAGGCTTGTCTAAACAACCCCACTATCGCGCGCCTATGATACGTGATTTTTACGCTAGACTCAAAATATTCACGTTATATGATACAAACGATGGCTGTAAAAAAAGCACCTAATATTTAGGTGCTTTTTTTGCGGTTTCACTTATTACTTAGGCTGTAGCCAATCAATAAGCGATTCTCTATCATTTTACTATCAACAAACGCTATTTTTATTCGTATGACACGTCATTATGTAGGGTTTGTCTGTAATAGAGTGACTTAACTATATCGGCTTAGTTCAAGCGCTCTTTTAAGTTTTTACCAGCTTTGAAGCTTGGTACTTTGCTTGCTGGAATGCTAAGCTCTTCACCAGTCTTAGGGTTACGGCCAGTACGAGCCTTACGGTCTTTTACGCTAAAAGTACCAAAACCAACTAGTGAAATGCTTTCGCCAGCTTCTAGAGCTTCGCCAACGCTTTCCATAACAGCATTCAATGCATCGCCAGCTTGAGTTTTATTTAGACCACTTTTATCGGCGATGCTATCAATTAATTCTGACTTATTCATAAAATTTCCTTCAAGTTTAAGGGGGATAATAAACGCTCACGCCAGGTATTGTATCGCTCTCATAGCACTTAAGCAATAAAAACCACCTGACTCACGCATAAACAGGTTTCGCTTTGTTAACGTCTTTATATCAAGGCAGCATAAGGAGCGCAAGCAATTTTACATATTTTTGTGCACTGTACTACGTATTTGACACCCAATGTTACGCAAAATATATGCAACTGAACATCTGACTGTTTTTTAACTCATACATTAAACAATACCTTTACGAGTTATTACTTTTACGAGTTATTCAGCTTTTGATGACAGCACTATAGACATTACTACGCGCAAATCCTAACAGTTTCGTTAACGATATATTATTAGCAATATAGTTCTAGGGATTAGTGACATAACGCTAAGCATTAGTGAGATGATTTTAAGACAATTATTTGCTAAGTGACAGAAACCAACGTTACTTTTTATTATAAAGACGTTACTATAAGCAAAATCTTGCTATATGTTTTGAGTCGGCTTTGACTCTTGTTTGTCTTTTTGCCTCTAACTTGCCAAATAAAAAACGGATTATTTACATGAAGCGTACTACGTTGTCCACCTCTCTTCTTAATATTATTCTCGTGTTCGTCGAGTCGGCTCTGACCCTACTGTTACGTTTAGATCCCGAGCTACGTAAAGCCGCTTATCCACTTGCCAAGCAAGGCACTGTCGTTGCGCTGCGTTTGTATTTGCCTCATGTCGAGATTTTTGCCACTTTTAGCACCAAGGGCGTGTTATTAGATGCGCAGTTACCCATTGATCGTAGTGAGCCTGACGTGGTCATCAACGCTTATAGTATCCAAGTCATCAATGCCATCACGACCCACGATAGCGAAACGACTGAAAAACTACAGATGCGCGGTGAGTCCGTACAAGTACAATTGGTTAAGCAATTTATTATGCAGCTTGGTCTTGGTGGCTTGATTCAGGGTTTGATCAAAAAAATCAAAGGCGGCAAAGGCAAATCTAAGCCGACTGACGCGGAAATGGCCGAAAAGAAAGATGGCTATAAGCTCCGTATCAAAGAGCAGCAGACGCAAATCAGTACATTAACGACTAAGAATCGTGAGCTTGAAACCACCGTAAAGGAATTGCAGAGTAAACAGAAGACATTGATAATTGTGACTATTATGGCGCTTGTAATTATGATTGGCTCAGTCATAGCACTATTGATGAACTAGTTTTCGTTAATGATGGTGATATTTATTGATAAATAATAATGCACCTGTTAGGTGATTGCTTTAATGACCATTAAGCGTTTGATAGCTGCAATAAGCTACCAAACGCTTTTTTTATCGCTTTAATTTGCTAACCGTGAACTTGAAACAAATATAAAAGCTTAAATCGGTACAAAACTTTTATTATACAAGCCAGCTTTTACCCTACCTTAGCCACCATTGTTTTTATCAATCGTAGTAATCAATTGGATTAACCATTCAACCACACTTTAATCTTGACTAAATTACTCGGGATTAAGTATAATTACTCTATCGTTGCACACATCGGGTTCATCATCTGTTGTTTAATAGCGATAAGACATACTTAGTTGATAGACAATTAACAGAGGCAAAAGTTCGCTTTTACCAAAACTACTTGACTAAGATCGTTGTTAAATACACTTATAACTGAGAAGTTGGGAGATAACACATGCGTTTGACTACTCGAGGCAGATATGCCGTTACTGCGTTACTAGATCTGGCGTTACAGACCAGCCAACAAGAGACAGCGGTATCGTTATCCGATATTGCCAAGCGGCAATCCATATCTATCTCTTATCTCGAACAGTTATTTTCTAAACTTCGTAAACGTGGCTTAGTCACGAGTATCCGCGGTGCGGCAGGTGGCTATCATTTAGCCAAGCCATTGCACGAAATCGATGTGATGAGCATTATTTCTGCTGTCGATGAGTCTGTGAACGCGATGCAGTGCGAAGGACGCGGTGACTGCCAAGGTGGTACAATGTGTTTAACCCATGACTTATGGTGTGCACTGTCCAATCATATCGAACAGTACTTGAAAAATATAACTTTAGCGCAATTATTAGACATGGAAAACGTGCAGTCAGTCTCAGACCGTCAGCAGACCGTTACCAAAGATATTTCCATAAAAGACATCAATACTATTACCCTATCGACCAGCGAGGCAAACCCAGCATGAGCCAACATAACAACCTTATATACTTAGATTATGCCGCCACCACCCCAGTTGCTAAGTCAGTTGCAGCTAAGATGAGCGAATATCTGACGGTAGATGGCATCTTTGGTAATCCCGCCTCGCGCTCGCATGGCTACGGCTGGCAGGCAGAAGAAGCGGTCGAAGTGGCGCGTCAACAAGTGGCAGAAGTCATCAACGCCGATCCACGCGAAATCGTCTTTACCTCTGGTGCGACTGAGTCTGACAACTTAGCGATCAAAGGGGCGGCACATTTCTATCAGTCTCGCGGTAAGCACATCATCACCAGTAAAATCGAACATAAAGCTGTATTAGATACTTGCCGCGAGCTTGAGCAAGAAGGCTTTGAAATTACATATCTTGAGCCACAGCCAAGCACCGGTCTTATCTTACCTGAGCAAGTGAAAGAAGCGCTACGTGACGATACGATTTTAGTATCACTTATGATGGTAAATAACGAGCTTGGAACGATTACTGATGTCGCTGCTATTGGCGAAATTACTCGCGAAGCTGGTGTGGTCTTCCATGTGGATGGTGCTCAGTCAGTCGGTAAAATACTCATTAATCTTGAAGAGATGAAAATCGATTTGATGAGCTTTTCAGGCCACAAAGCTTATGGTCCTAAAGGCATCGGTGCGCTATTTGTCAGTCGTAAGCCACGTATTCGTCTAAAAGCAGAACAACATGGCGGTGGTCATGAGCGCGGTATGCGTTCAGGAACGTTGCCAACGCATCAAATCGTTGGTCTTGGCGCGGCATTTGCCCTTGCCAATGAGCGTTACGAAGAAGACCATGCCCATGCTGCAAAACTGCGCCAAAAACTGTGGGATGGTTTACAAGATATCGAAGAGATCTACCTAAACGGTGATTTAGAGCACAGCGTTCCTAACATTGTAAACATCAGCTTTAACTTCGTTGAAGGTGAGTCGTTGATGATGTCGCTAAAAGACTTAGCCGTATCGTCAGGATCAGCCTGTACATCAGCGACCCTTGAGCCATCATATGTACTGCGCGCTATTGGTCGTCCAGACGAATTGGCACACAGCTCAATTCGCTTTAGTTTCGGTCGTTATACTACTGAAGAAAACATCGATACGATTATCAAGCAGATGCACGAAGCGGTTGATAAATTACGTGCCCTATCACCACTTTGGGATATGTATCAAGAAGGTGTTGATTTAGATTCAGTCGAGTGGGCTGAACACTAAAACCTGAAACAATGAAGTACTTATTAGATATAGCTATTAAATGATGAATCAGACAATTATAAACATAGTTTTTATGAATTTTATTTTATAAATACCGTTTTTATTACCTAAATGTTTGACCCCAATTATCGATGAGTGGGTAGTGTTTCAACTTTCAGAAGCCACTGCTCATCATCTAACTAGGAGAAAACCCCATGGCCTATAGTGACCAAGTTATTGATCATTACGAAAACCCACGCAACGTCGGCAATCTTGATAAAAATGCCAAAAACGTTGGTACTGGTATGGTTGGTGCCCCAGCTTGTGGCGATGTGATGCGTCTACAAATCCAAGTCGATGATAACGGTATCATCGAAGATGCACGCTTCAAGACTTACGGCTGCGGTTCAGCAATTGCCTCAAGCTCGCTCGTCACTGAGTGGTTAAAAGGCAAAAGCTTGGATCAAGCTGGTGAGATTAAGAACAGTCACATTGCTGAAGAATTGGCATTACCACCCGTAAAAGTGCATTGCTCTGTTCTTGCAGAAGACGCCATTAAAGCCGCTATTAGCGACTATAAAGGTAAGCATGGCGCAGCAGCTGCTGTTATGGCAGAAGAAGCGACTAGCTAAGCCTATTAGCGTAAGCATTGTATTTTGAGTATTATAATAGCAATACTTTAGTAGTTGTGTTTAGCATCGCTACTAACGCTATAGAGGTGACAATGACGCTTATGTAATTGTCACCTTTTATTTTCTAGCAGTTATTAATTATTAATTTAGTTATTAACTCATCGTTATCCAGATGTTATTTTGGCAAGCCCGTTGTTTTGGTTGTCAGATCATCTACAGTTTTCTTAAATTATTATCTCTATTATTGATAGTCAATGGGAGTTGGCATGATTGAAATGACAGAACGCGCCGCTCAGCATGTTCGAGACTTTTTGGACAATCGCGGTAAAGGCGAAGGTATTCGAGTGGGTATCCGCACAGCGGGTTGCTCAGGTTTAGCTTACGTTTTAGAGTTCGTAGATACCCCTGACGAAAATGACACGCGCTATGAAAGCCGTGACGTCAGTATTTTTATTGATCCTAAGAGCTTGGTATATTTAGATGGCTTGTTGATGGACTACGAAAAAGAAGGATTAAACGAAGGCTTTAAGTTCACTAACCCCAATCAGAAAGGCGAATGTGGTTGCGGCGAATCCTTTACGGTTTAATGATAAAATAATTTGATTTTTCTGAGTTTAGGGTTTTTGACCTAACATTCGGGCGATGGTAAATAAGTGCTGCAATAGCCAATCTTAAATCAGTAAGCAGTGCAGCCAACCAAATAGTAAAGTAGCCACTGGCTAGATAAAACCTTAAAAATAAATAAAAAAAGCAAGGCGTATGATATGACAGACATTACTCAAGAAGCCCAGTTTGATAACTTCTTTGCCCTATTTGAGCAGCCGGTACAGTTTGACGTCAATCAAGAAAGTCTCGATCAGCATCTACGTCTGCTACAAAAACGCTATCATCCTGATAATGTCGCCAAGAACTTGACAGACGCCGCCCAAGCGCAACAGCAGTCTGAGCAAGCATCAGCATTGATTAACCAAGCCTATCAAGCGCTGAGTGCGCCTGATAGCCGTGCAAGCTATCTGTTAGATGTGGCAGGACAAGCACAAAACCTAGAACACTCAATCGCTGATTTAGACTTTTTAGAAGATGCGATGCAGATGCGTATCGAATTGGATGAGGCGATTGAAGATAAAAATCTCTCAACGTTACAACAGCTACATCCGCAGATTACAGAACGTTTGACCAAACAGTCTCAGCGTTTTAATAATGCTTACCAAAGCAAAGACTGGCAAACCGCGATTGATGCGACGCAAAAATTAAAATTCTTGGTCAAGTTAAATGCTGATGTGACAACGGGTCTTGATGAGGTCGCAACGTCTGAGCATTCAGATGATGATGATTTATACGTTTAGACAATGAATACTCAAAAGCTTGTATCATTGATAGTATGTGCAAGCTTTTCTAATTTATCGCTCTTATTTAAAGCAATATTCTAAAGCGGTGGTTAAAATAGTCTCAACGATACCGTATAATCCCATATTTTAAGCGCTATTAAACGCTACTCTCTTCTATGTTAGAGAAGAATCGCAGCCGTTAACTGTCATAGCGCCTATGTTGTATTTGCCCCATTTCACTTATTCATTTTATCTTTGAGTTATCTTATGTCTTTATTGCAAATTGCCGAACCCAATCAAAGTGCCCAACCCCATCAGCATCGTTTTGGCCTAGGGATAGACCTTGGTACCACGCGCTCATTGGTCGCTGTGGTGCGCTCAGGCAAGGCGCAAGTATTAGAAGCAGGCGCAGCTAACGACACTTTACTACCTTCTGTGGTCTATTATCCAAGTACTGGCAAGCCATTGGTTGGGTATGATGCCCTAGCCCACTTAGCGGATGATCCAAAAAATACGATCGTCTCGGCTAAGCGCTTTATGGGTCGCAGCCAAGCGGATATAAAATTCTCTCATCCTTACGAATTAAGTGGCAATAAAGATGACATGCCAGCTTTTGTCACCGCTCAGGGTGAAGTATCTCCTGTTGAGGTGTCAGCTCGTATATTAGCCGCTCTTGAGCAACGTGCAGCAAGCGCATTACCTGAAGATAGTATTGCAGGTGCTGTCATTACCGTACCTGCTTATTTTGATGAAGCGCAGCGTCAAGCGACCAAAGATGCGGCGCAAGCGGCTGGTATCAATGTACTGCGTCTATTAAATGAGCCGACCGCCGCAGCCGTTGCCTATGGTCTCGATCAGCCTAATCAAGAAGGTGATAAAGAAAGTTATTACTTAATTTATGATTTGGGTGGTGGTACTTTTGACGTTTCTATCTTAAAACTAAATGACGGCGTTTTTGAAGTATTGGCCACAGGCGGCAATAGTGCGCTTGGCGGTGATGATATTGACCGCTTACTGACCAATTGGCTGATTAAGCAATTAAATATCGACCCCAAAGACGTAAGCTTGCATGACAAGTCAATACTTGCGCAACAAGCCAAAGTTTATAAGCAAGCACTAACTGATGCTGAACAGGTCGATATCGATATCACTGTCAATGAGCAGTCTTATCAAGGTGTGCTACGCCGTGAAGACTTGCTAACTATTGCAGAGCCCGTTAGCCGCCGCACGATAAGTGTCTGTGAACAAGTACTGCGTGATGCCAAGCTATCTACCTCAGACTTAGATGAAGTTATCTTAGTCGGTGGCTCTACCCGTATGCCAGCTGTACAGCAGGTAGTGACTGAGTTTTTTGCTAAAGAGCCGCTTTGCCGTCTAAATCCAGATGAAGTTGTGGCTTTAGGCGCTGCCCAAACGGCGCATCAATTGGTCAACGGTGATAGTGATAACAATCTATTGCTATTAGACGTAACGCCGCTATCGCTCGGTCTTGAGACCATGGGTGGTCTGGTTGAGGTACTGATTCCACGCAATACACCTATTCCTGTCAAAAAACGCCAAGTATTCACTACCTATCAAGATGGTCAAACAGGTATGGTGATTCATGTGGTACAAGGCGAGCGTGAGACAGTAGATAACTGCCGCTCACTGGGCCGCTTCGAGCTATACGGTATCCCGCCAATGAAAGCTGGCTTTGCCCGTATTGAAGTGACCTTTAGTATTGATGCCAATGGTCAGCTGACCGTCAGTGCGCAAGAAACCACGACTAAGACAGAAAGCAAGATTGAAATCGTGCCGTCTTATGGGCTATCTGATGAACAAAAAGAACAACTATTGGTAGCGGGCTTTAAATATGCTGAAGAAGATAAAAATGCACGCTCTTTAATTGAGACCAAAGTAGAAGCGGAACGTGAAGTTTTAGCACTGCAATCAGCACTTAACGAATTTGCTGCCTTACTGACATCTGATGAACAGCAATTATTGGCTGAGCAAATACAAGCATTACAAACCACGCTCAGTACTGATGATTTGGCGCTTATCGAGGCAAAGCAAGCAAAACTCAAGCCTCATAGCGATGCCTTTGCTGCTCGAATTATGAATCAAAGCGTCAAAGCCAGCATGGCAGGTACGAGTGCTAAAGACTGGTAGCAAAAATATCGAACCAATACAGCTTAGCAATTTTACTAAGCTGACCTCTTATATTTTTATTTTTTTAATTGATTAGCATCGGACAGACAATTTATGCCAAAGATTACCGTACTACCGCATCATGAAATTTGCCCTGAAGGCACCGAAGTCGAGCTAGAAGCTGGCAGCAATTTATGCAAGGCGCTATTAGAAAAAGGCATCAAGATTGAGCACGCTTGTGAGATGTCAAAAGCCTGTACTACCTGCCATGTGGTCGTGCGCAAAGGCTTTAATAGTTTAGATGAGATGGATGATATCGAAGCCGATTTACTAGATCGTGCTTGGGGCTTGGAGCCTGATTCACGCCTGTCTTGTCAGGTCATGCTTGATGATGATGACTTAACTATTGAGATTCCTAAATATACGCTTAACCATGCAAAAGAAAATCATTAAGCACTCGCAGCATTAGCTTCTTGCTCCCTATAATATCTAGGTATTGTAAAAAAGGTCAGTTCATTGTTAAAACAATGAACTGACCTTTTTTTTGGAAAAACTTAAAGAAAGAGCGTATCTAAAGCTTTTCTAATGACGACTGTTATTACTCTTATTCAAGCTATATTCAGTCCAATATGAAAAAGATACAGCGGGACTGGGATGCTTAGTTTTTAATATGAGTTTTGCAGCCTCTGTCGGCGTAGGCACAGCAAGCCAGAAAAACTTATACCAGTTTCGCGTTATTAAATAACGTATCCATTTTATTTAGTATCGACTATATTAGCCTCAAGCGCCACCGCCTCTTCTTGCTCAATACGTTCAAGTGCAAGATTTAGGCGGTTTCTCACATCTTGATAATCACTGTCTTTCATATCTTTGAAGTTGAGGTGCAAATTAAAGCCAGGGAGTGTGTGGTCGACCCACTTTGATAAACGACCTTTATTGGCATCAGGATCAAGTACTTGCCATACTTTAATCTTATCATCGAAGCCTTTTAATTGATAAGCACCTGAATAATCACACTCATAATCGTGACAAATATAATCATGCGTACTTTCGCTAACGAGTATTTCACCCTTCCCAGCACTGGCTTCAAGCCTTGATGCTAGATTGGCTTCTTTGCCAATCAGCGTATAACTCAGGCGATTGTTACTACCAAAATTACCGACATGGCAGTAACCGGTGGTAATACCAATACGTATGTATAAACCATCAAAACCCATGAGTCGCCATTTTTGTCGTAACGTGCGCATTTCACGGCGCATATCTATAGCCATGGCAACACAGTCCAAGGCATCTTGCCGAGCGCCACGACTGTCCGGTTCACCAAAAAAACACACCATACCATCACCAATGAACTTATCAAGTACTGCGCCGTGTTTATGCGCAATCAAGGTCATACAGTGCATATAGGTATTCAGAATATCGGCCAAATTATCAGCACTTAGACTATCAGACAATTCAGTAAAGCCAACGATATCTGAGAACATAATGGTGAGCTTGGCCCGTTTATTCGAGACACTAATAGGGCTATCTGCTTTTACAATGGGCTCCCAGATTTGAGGAGGAACAAAGCGTGTCAGTTTACTAATGACAGACACCATAGTATTTAAACGCCCACCTGCTTGTAACGCGCTGGCTTCGTAGCCAATGTATTGATGATAAATGTAGCGAAAATGAAAAATAATGACGGTCATACTCGTAATCAGCACGATGGCCGGTAGCCAACCTTCATAACAGTCCATCCCAGTACCATGTAAAGTAACGCTGACATAATAAAAAATAATGATGGTTACTACCGATACCGCTATCAGCTTTAAATGATTTTCAGGACTACTTATGATAATACGAATAGCTATCAACGCCGCTAAGCTAATGGACATCACGGTGCAGAACTGTAGCGAACCTATCACTGCAGACAACAAAATAATGACAATATTAGACGTCCAAAAGCTGGTTTGGCGACGATAGTTGTAAATAAGAATCATGAGGCTTGGCAGAGAGATGATAACGAGCAAAGCCATTGACATTGGGCTAAACTCAAAATGCACAGCCATCAGTACAACGGTCAGGATTAAAACGAAGACTTCTGGATAGTCAAATCGATAAATCCTATCGTCCTGCAACAGGATTTTCGGTCTTAACTTATCTAAAAGGGTCATAAGGAATGTTCGCTTAAGCAAGACAAACTAATGAGAGTCAATGACAAATACATCAGCGCATGTCTATAGTAGCCATGATGACAATGACAAAAAAGAGGATAATAATAGTGATTGCTTATTATACGACAATAAGCTTATACAACCTATGTCATTGGTAACCAAAAGAATACCCTTGGTCGTTCCTTTTTCTTTCAAATACTTTTAAGACTCTCAAAATAAAAATAATTTACGGCAGTTATCACTTAAAACAATTATCAAAAAGCCAGATATTAAATATCTGGCTTTTTAGCATTCAAAAGATGGAAAATACTAGGGTCTGTTGAACAGTAAAAGTATTAGAAATGCCTGAATAAGGCTTAATTTTACGTGTCCAACCATTTTTCCAGTCGCCTTGATGGGTCAATCGATAAGTACCCGCTGGGGTATCGTTACTGATTCGCCAATCAACGATAGCCTTACTATAAGCCGCGCCTTCACGCTGCCAAGTATAAGTGGTATCAAAGTCGCTATCACTCAAATAATCGACCCACTGACCATTCTCAAAACGCTGTACTTTTAAGAAACTGTCTTCGGTACGTAGATTGTTTTTAGGATGAGCGCCGCGGAATACCGCAGTGGCAACCTGACCTTTTTGATAACTGGCTTTGGGCTGAGTGAGGGTTTGTCCCCAACTTTGTCTTAAAGGCTTGTCATCAAACACCACCCCCGGACGCTCATTAAACGATTTGCCTGAGCGATCAGGCGGCGTGGCGCTGTCATAAACCTCTATGCCATCCCGTAGCGCTTCGGCCAGTTGCGTATATTCTTGGACATAAGCAGCAGCTTGATAAGGGCCATACTCAGTAGACGCCCCTTCATAATGCTGGGTGGCAAACTCTTCTCGCGTACTTAAATAGCCGCTATAGTTATTGGCCAAGCCATTAATAATAACGGTATCAACTCCTGAGTCTTTTAGCTGTGCAAGTACTGCCGCGCGCATCCGTCGTCCGACCATGGTGGTCGGCTCACCAGGAATAGCAACGAGAGCGATATTACCGATACGCATCAGCTGAACAGGTTGTTCAGTATTAATCCAGCCCCAGCTGCCAGTCGGTAATAACACCTGTTTTTCAGCCTGACAATCATCTTGGCTGACGGTTGAAACAATACCAAAGGCGCCGCGCGTCAAACTACCTAGGAAAGACTGGTCGACTTTATTAATATCATCATTAATGCGGAAATTTTCTCGCGTCATGCCCTCATACATACCCGGTATGTTCGATGGACCATTCTCGCTGCCAGCAGCAAACGAGTAACCGCGGGCTGGCATACATAAGACTTTATTGCCTGCGCCATTGGTGAATTTACCATCGACTTGATAGCCCTTCAAATTGACCCAACGGGCACGTACGTCTACTGGTCCAGCAACCGGCACACCTTGATTCCAAAGCTCAACCGCCTTATCAAGCTGCAGTTGCCCATCACGCCTGACATTTTCCCATTCATTATCACTGCCTTGATAGCCTGGCTTTGAGTTGGCATTGCCGCCTGCCGCCAGCACATCACCCTCATCAGCATTGGCAAAAGCGGCGACAAACGGCTTGTCTGAATTTTTACCAAAAATCTTTTCAGCGCCGCGCTGAGCAAAACCTTTATTGTCAGCGCTTAGATGCATAAACTGATTACTAAAACTGGTTGGATGCAGTGCAAACCAATTAATCAGACCTACTGGCGTGCCATCGGCAGCATTCAGGCGCAGCTGAGTCATGGTCTCGTTAACATTACTGTCAAAGTCTTTTGCATCGGCATTATTGTCATAAGCAAATTCTGAGCGATTGAGCGTTGCACCTTTTAGCTCGCCTTGCGCCAAAGATAGCGTCCCGGGAGCCAAGGTATCGTGAGCACGCTTAATCGAGGTGACAATACCATTAACGATAGCATTGAAGTTTTGGCTGCTATAGCCTGATAAGGTATCATCAGTACTGGCAATTTGATACAGCTGTTGATGCGAGTAGCCAGCATTGCCGACATGGGTGTGAGTAGCAGTGAGCATGACATTATCATCATTATATAATTCGCCATAATCTGCTTTTAAGCGCCTGATGACCTCAAGCTTTACCGCGGTAAACATCGCCCCCATATCTGCTGAGACATAAACGACGCGTTTACCTTGATTTTGACTATTCGTATCCTCTCCGATAATAAAAGCATGAGAATATAAGCGGTCATTAATACCTTGCACAACCTGTCCAGAAGCATAACCAAACATGCCCGTCTCGGCAGCAGCACCGGTGATATCTGCCTTACCGCTACCAACGAGATATTGTGTTGTCGGCATTGCTCTTGTAGATGTCGCTGCCGTAGAAGCACTATAATTTAATGTGACAGAGCTATCTACTGGGGAGTCTTCAGTTGAATCCGTCTCACAGGCAGTCAAACCGAGAGCCGCGGTACAAATAGAGATAAGTAACATAGAAGGTCGTAATAGTGGAGGTGCGATAGAGGAAGTAGCCATCTGTTATCCTTAACACAGAGTGAAATCTTAGACTGAAAGCTTCCAATCTAAGATTAAGTACCTCGAAGCGTTTGCAATGCGGCAAAAAAATCATACTGATTAATACGCAAAAAACGGCTACGAGCAGATAAGTTGGCTATATCCATTTAACCAACTCACTCTCTAATATAATGAATAACAGACAAATGTAAAACGATTTATGTTAACTCAGCTGAAATTATCATTAAATCTAACTTTACTATGACTTTTTTTAAATAAAAACTACTTTAATAAAAACATTGAGGCAAAACTGACAACTCATCATTTAATGCCTGATTACATTTGCCAATCAAACGGCATTTGATGATGACCACGTAATGCCATCATTAATGTCTGCTGCATCTGCGCCAATACTTCGTTGGTATACGGTATAGCAGGTACACCCCATACTGGATTTGGCCACTGCATGTCGTTTTGATAGCGAACGATATGATGGAAATGTAGCTGCGGTACTTGATTGCCGAGTGCTGCCACGTTCATTTTATCAGCTTGGAAGGTCTTGGCCAATTGGCTTGATAACCAGCTCGATTCACGCAAAAACTGCGCTTGGTCAGCCTCAGACAGCTCATATAACTCTTTGATAACTGATACCCGCGGCACCAATATCAACCAAGGAAACTGGCAATCATTGATTAAACGACAGGTCGATAATGGGAAATCACCCACTAAAAAACTATCAGCAGCAAGTTTATGATGAAGTTGGAACATAATGACGGTTCTCTTGTTATGACGCTTGAATAAAAGGAATTAGAATTAATTCAAAAATTAATAAGCTATAAGGATAATAAGCTAAATATAGGATGTCGCTATTTTATCAGTTATCCAACCGATAAAATAGCGCTATGACTGATTGTCTTAGGATGCAACATTCACCTTATTTAAATTATTTAGCGAATCTGTTCAGTTTAAAAATATAAATCAATGAAGCTAAGCTGACTCTGCCACCATATGCTCACTAAAATAGCGTAATAGCTCTTGAATTGCACTGACGCGCTGCTGCGGTGTTGCCAGTTTATCGGCATCCTGATAACGAATGCCAGAGGCACCATTCATACGATAGCGCTGCCCATTGCTCTGAATCAACTTAATAATCGCTAAGGCATCGACCGGTGTATCAGGTGCAAATTCTAACGTCATGCTATTACTATTGGCATCAATCTTATTAATCTTTAGCGGCTCAGCTTGTATACGCAGTCCGTGAATGGCAAATAACTGCTTGGTTTGCTCAGGTAATATGCCAAAACGGTCAATCATTTCAGTACGAATATCAGTCAGAGCTTCTTTATCATCAGCATTACTGATGCGCTTATAAAATAATAAACGTTGATGAACATCGTGTAGATATTCTTCTGGTATCAACGCCGAGCTATGCAAGTTAATCTCGCTGGTCAGCGACAATGGTGTGCTTAAATCAGGCTCTTTACCTGCTTTAATCGCCTTCGTCGCTCGCTCTAGCATGTCCATATATAAGCTAAAACCAATCGCTTGCATATTACCGCTTTGCTGTTTACCAAGTATCTCACCCGCGCCGCGAATCTCTAGATCTTCGCTTGCCAGCATAAAGCCTGCACCTAAGGTATTGGCGCGTTCAATCGCATGTAAGCGTCGCTTGGCATCACCTTTAAGACCTTTGATAGAAGGCACTAGCAGATAACAATAGGCTTGGTGATGACTACGACCAACGCGACCACGTAGCTGATGCAGTTGCGCCAAACCAAACTTGTCGGCGCGCTCAATGATAATCGTATTGGCATTGGGTACATCAATGCCGGTTTCGATAATGGTCGAGCATATCAGCACATTGAATTTTTTATGATAAAACTGCTGCATGACTTGTTCAAGTTGGCGCTCTTGCATTTGTCCATGAGCGACCCCTACTCGCGCCTCAGGAACCAGCTCACGTATGGTTTCTGCCATACGCTCAATACTCGCCACGTCATTATGCAATAAATAAACTTGCCCGCCACGCAGTAGCTCACGCAAGATAGCCTCTTTCATTAGAGCATCAGTTTTTTGCATGACAAAGGTTTTGATAGCCAAACGACGTGCCGGTGGTGTCGCAATAATCGACATGTCACGCATACCTGAGAGCGCCATATTAAGCGTTCTAGGGATGGGAGTCGCAGTCATCGACATACTATCCACATCAGTCTGAATCGCCTTGATACGCTCTTTATGACGCACGCCAAAGCGATGCTCTTCATCAACAATCATCAAGCCTAAATTAGAGAATTTCACATCGGGTTGTAATAGTTTATGCGTGCCGATAACGATATCAACCTTGCCAGCTGCAAGGTCTGTTAGCACTGTTTCTTGATGCTTTTTGCCACCGAAGCGCGATAGCGTTTCGATACGCACTGGCCAATCAGCAAAACGGTCGCGGAAATTGTCTTCATGCTGGCCTGCTAGCAAGGTTGTCGGCACCAATACTGCCACTTGATAACCGGCGCTGACCGCGATAAACGCCGCGCGCATGGCCACTTCAGTCTTACCAAAACCTACGTCACCGCAGATAAGGCGATCCATTGGTTGGTTTTGCCTCATGTCTTCCATCACCGCATGGATAGCATTGGCTTGATCGGGCGTTTCTTCAAAAGCAAATTGACTGGCAAACAGCTCGTACTGTGATGGATCTATTTTAAAATGAATACCAACTTTGGCTTCGCGCCGTGCTTGCATATTAAGCAGTTCAGCCGCCACGTCATGGATTTGCTCGAGCGCTTTTTGCTTGGCTTTATCCCATTTGCCGCTGCCAATTTTATGCAATGGCGCCAGTGCAGGATCACCGCCGCTATAACGGTTAATCATTTGTAAATTGGCAACCGGTACATAGATACTGGCATCATCGGCATATTTCAAATGAATAAATTCTTGTTCACCATCGCCGACATCTAGCGTAATCAGTCCATTGTAACGCCCGATACCATGCTCGATATGCACCACTGGGCTACCTTCGGTTATCTCGGTAACACTTTTAACCAAAAACTCTTCTGACACACCGCTTTGACGACGGCGGCGCGTTTGTAGTACTTGCCGACCAAATAACTGTGTCTCACTAATCAGCACTAAACGTTCAGGAACATAAACCCCGCGCTCAATGGGTGCAACCGTGAGTCCAACCTGCGGCAGCTTATTACCATTGCTCTTTGATTTGTCTGCTGCTAAAAATGCCTCAAAGCTATCATAAGCCTTGATATCAATTTTACCTTTAAATAGCTCAATGAGAATCTCACGACGACCAGCCGTTTCTGCTACTACTAATACTGGGGTTGCCGTTTGTTCTTGCAGCGCTAAAAACTCTAACAGCTCGGTAAGAGGCTCAGCTTTTTGATGGTTCACGGCCAATTGAGGTGGCTCTTGTGCGCTTAACGTCACCAAACCTTGTTGCTTACTCGGCACAAGCGACAGTTGTGACTGTGAATCTGACTGCCCTTCAACTTGCAGCAATGATTTGTCTGCTAACAATGACGCATCTTTTAATAATGAATCACTGCTATCAATCGCAGCGACATCGGTCATAGTAGCGAGTTCATTACGGGCACTGAGAATCACGCGTGGATAATGATTGAGGTGCTCGTTTAGAGTATTTGATAATAAATACAACAACTCAGGCGCGACGATAGGCTTATCGATATCATGACGGCGCTCTTCATAGCGGCGCTGAATCTGTGACCAATAATCTGCCTGTTTTTCGTTAATCAACTCATCTGTTATAAATAGCGCATCACTTGGTAGGTAAGCAAATAAGCTACTCTCAGCCTCCCAATCCTTTAAGTCAAAAAATAGTGGCTGATAGTATTCAAGTCCGCTACTGGCGATACCCGCCATGACGTCTTTATGCAGCTCAAACTTACGGCTACTGGTATTAGGAAACATCGCAGCAAAGTTAGTGCGAAAGGTCTCGCGCCCCTCATCAAGCGGAAACTCTTTGGCGGGTAAGATTTGAAATTGCTCAATAGGCTTTGAGATATCTGGCAGTTTATGCAGTAGCGACAGCGACTCTTTGCCCATGCTACTATCGTTGCCGCTCATCATCGTTTTTAGGTCATCAACGGTCAATGTGCGCTGGGTCTGCGGATTAAAGAAGCGAATGGTTTCAATTTCATCGTCGAATAAATCTAGACGTAGCGGAAACGGCTGACCCATGGCAAAGATATCAATAATACTACCGCGTACGGCAAATTCGCCCGGCTCAAAGACGTTCTCAACCGCACGATAACCGGCCTTTGCCAACAAGCCACGTTGGGTGTTGATGTCGAATCTATCACCCACACTCAAATCAAAATGCTGCCCTATCAGCCAGCTTGGCGGTGCGACCCGATGCATCAACGCCTGTACCGAGATGAGCAGCACGCCTGACGCTGGCATATCGGTTAATAGATTGATACGTTCGCTGACGATATCTTGATGCGGTGACAGCTCATCATAGGTCAATGTCTCCCAATCAGGGAATACATAAGCATCGACGCCGCAGAATGCCAACTCTGTCTCTATCTGGTTAAGCTGGTTTTGGTCACGAGTTACCACGACTTTCAAACGGTCGGCAACATTCCATAGCGGCGTTTGCACCAGACTTGCCAGCCACAAACTACTGACTGCCCCATGCACAGGTGCCAGCCAACGGCGCTGGGCATTCTGGATAGGGAATAACTGCTGGTTAATCGGGTCAAAGGCGTCAGTCAAAGCAGTGATAGGCATAAAGAATAGGATCAACGTTAAGAGTCAGAAAGCTATTATACGAATATTTCAGCAATTACCAAAATTTATGCCGTAACGGTTTGTCACTTAGCATTTTTAATAAAAAACCAATAGCTAAATAGTTGATAAAAATTATATTCGTATATAAAGACAGAGTAAATGTAAAAACCTCAACGGTTAAGCTGAGGTTTTTTAGTTGTATGCATTAAGCTGCTTTTAAATTATAAGCGGTTTTTAAATTAATGGCTTGTCGCTCGCGATAATGCCGTTATTGTCTGCATAAACAAACATACCAGAATTTAGGGTTAAATCACCAAAGCTAATCTCGATGTCAGTTTGGCCTTCATCACGGCGGGTTGATTTACGCGGGATACAACCGAGCGCCATGACCCCGATATCCATTGCTGCCATATCATCAACATCGCGCACACAGCCGTACACCACAACCCCTGCCCAGCCATTATCAATCGCCGACTGCGCAATCATATCGCCTAGCAGCGCGCAACGCATAGAACCACCACCATCGACGACCAATACCTTGCCATTACCGTCTTTATCTTTGCCATCACTATTTAATAACGATTTTACGCGGCTATTATCCTCAAAACATTTGACCGTTACGATTTCACCGCAAAACCTATCTTTACCACCAAAGCTATAAAAGGACTTACCTTCGATATTAGGCAAGCACACCTGTGACTCTGGGTTGGCATCCAATAAATCGCAAGTCACAAAGTTTTCTTTATTCATTGCGGTTGCTTCTGGCATCGTGTTTGACATGATGAGGCTCCTTAATTACTTATAATTGATTTTAACTATTTTTTTATGTACTGCTTAGGCTATTTTTTCACTCTAGTCATTGCCAGCATCTGCTTATTTTCAATGATATCCGTGTGCTCCAATAACGGTTCGGTCCGGTATTTGCTACGCTGATAAATGTCATGGGCGCTCATAGCCATAGCGCTAGCAACACGCTTGGCCGAAATAGGATGCAATGATAACGATTCAGACACCAACGGTGATATAAGCTGAAAGGCTTTTTGGCCAATACTTTCAAGTGGACGACCTTTATGTTTGCCAAGTAACAAAGACGGGCGAAAAATCACTAGCTGGGCAAAATCCAAGGCCACAATCGACTGCTCAGTTTCCGCTTTGACCCGATTGTATAAAAAGCGACTGCCGATATCAGCGTTCATCGATGACAGCAAAAAGAAGTTTTCAACACCTTTATCGCGGCATAATTTAGCGAAATTGACATTATAATCATGATCGACTTTGTGAAAAGCTTCATCACTACCCGCTTGTTTCTTAGTAGTACCAAGGCAACTAAAGGCATCCGTTGTTCGATCAACCCCAACACTGGCAAAGATTTCGCTTAAATTATCAAAATCATTGACCTGATAAAAACGCATACTGGCATTGATATAGCGTGGTGGACGCCGAGCAATCACGATCAACGTATCATAAATCTCACTAAGCTGCTTTACAAGATGTTGACCTACCAATCCTGTCGCGCCAATCATAATTGCTTTTCGCTGCATACCCTATCCATTTGTATTTTGTATAATGTTAGAAAATCCATGATGATGAGAAGACATATCCGTAAAGAAAGATCGCTCATGTATCATACCTAAATTAACGCATCACTGAGGGTTATTAGGCACAGTTAGACACAGTTTATTGTAAGAGATTTTGTCAGTAATAGGCATCGCTTGGCGACCAACTTTGCTCTTAATAGCCAAATACAGCAAAATATTAGCAGATAGTTTAACTACTTTGTGCATTAACTATCAAATATATTGTCCTAAGCGCAATAATTTGCTAAGATAACCGGCTTTACACGTCAACGCTGTTTAATTATTCCAAACAGTTCTGGCGCTTGCGATGTTCTATCGATATTAGAGGTCTTAATATCAGACATCGACATCATGTTTGGCGAGAGGCTGCTCGTCACCGATGATTGTTAAACCCATTATTGCAATCAACATTCATATTTTTATCTGTCTTTATCAAGGAGATACGCGTGGCTAATACTGCACAAGCTCGTAAACGCGCCCGTCAAAACACCAAACGTCGTCAGAACTCTGCGTCACAACGCTCTATGGTTCGTACTTACTTAAAACGTGTTGATGCGGCAATCGCTGCTAAAGATTATGACGCGGCTACCGAAGCTTACAAAAAAGCGGTACCGGTTCTTGATCGTATGGCTGACAAAGGTATTATTCATAAGAATAAAGCTGCTCGTCGTAAGAGCCGCCTAAACAAAACAATCAAAGGCCTACAAGCTTAAGATTGCTAGCGTTTAGACCGCATCTCGCCTTTATAGCGTGATGACTAAAACCTTGTTACCAGTTCTAATACTGGAGCAAGGTTTTTTTATGCCTGTTGAGAAATTATTCATCATTTGGCAAAAAAAACAATTAAGTCCACTTTACTTCAGGTGGCAATAGCAATTTATTCGGATGAAAACCAGCAGCACGGTAGCCCTCTAATAAAGCGCTAATCGGGCGGATATAAACCTCACCGCGCCAAACAAAATAAGCATTGGCTTGCTCAAAGGGCTTATCATCAAACCACAAAAACACCCCTTCCATCATCTTAGGCCAATCATTCCAATCGATTTCGGTCACATCAAGCATGACCGCTAAAAAAGCAGACAATAAAGTATCGTGACTAACAGCGAGCATTAAATGCCCGTGCTGCGGTTGATGTTGATAAAAAAGCGACAAGATATCGAGACCACCCTGATAGGCATTTTTAGTGCCTTCGAGGTTGCCTTGGAGGAAACGATTGATAAAGTTAAGCACCCCAATCTCTTTAAATACCACGTTGGCAATCTCAGGCTCAGTGACTAGGCTGCCAGGCTCTACTAGCAAAGACTGATGAGCGATATTGCGCTGTAGTCCCGCGCCTTCTTGCATCAGCTGCGCAGTATCAATACAGCGACCAATCGGGCTTGAGATGCTATCGACATCGAGCGAGTATGGCAAATGTCCTGCCAACCAACGCCCCCAAGATTTGGCCAGTACACGGCCTTTTGGTGTCAGTGGCAACTGGTAGCTGGCAAAACCATTACCATCAGAACGCTCGCGCAAGGAGTGTCTGGTAAATAAAATCAGTCGTTTATCTTCGGGCAAAAGGCGGACCGACGAGATCATGCTATCCGGTAAGTGTGACGGTGCTGGGGCACTCGGCGTGTGGCTCGCAAGCTTATCAGCGGATAGTTTTGACGGGGTATCAATAGGATATTTACTCATGCCAGCAAGCGTAGCAGATTTTTTATCAGGAATGAACAAAATATAAATCCAGTTGCAATATAAGCAGTAATAATGATTAGAGTTTAAGACAGATTATTATCATGATTGCAAAATCAAACCTGCTGCTGTTTGCGACATAAGGTTGTTATGAGACACGCTACTCACCCAATATCAATGACCTTATTCCATGCGAATGCTATCTCAGTACTACTGACTTCATTAGGATAAGCACGCGGATTGACGATCACGCGAGTATTACCAATACGATAATCAAATGCCTCATGCGTATGCCCATGCACCCACAGCGTCGGCGCCCAGTCTTCATGCATCCAGCCAGAAAAATCACTAACGAATGCCGCATTACTCGGTAGGCTAGCGTACTTTTCAGACACCGATAAGGCGCTGACACTATGATGACTCATGACAACAGTTGTTTTGCCCAACCCTTTAGAGGTTATTAAGGCTTTTTTTAGCCATTGCCGCTGCTCAGCATGGATTTGCATCGATACCTCAGGAGAGAAAAGATCGTTGCCAGCATAGATTTGCTTATAGTCACGCATAAAACGTCTGGCAGCGGCCATCGTGTCTTCATTGGCCTGATATTGATAATCCGTCCACAATGTACAGCCTAAGATTCGTACCTCGCCGATATCAAAATGTTGGCATTGTAAAACCCGAACGCCTTGCTGCAAGTGGGCATTATAATTGTCCCAAGTGGCAAGCTTCTTATCAAAATGCAACACATCTTCATCAAAGTACTCGTGGTTGCCTGCAATAGTAAGTAGCGGTATTTGTAGACGCGCTGCTTGCTCCTGCAACCATGGCATGCCGTTATCGCTGTTAGCGGTGTCTCCCGCTACTAACAACACATCTGCGTCGGTTTTGGGAATATGTCCCATGGGATGCGATTGACGCGCATAGCTGTCAATATGTAAGTCGCTTAAAATCTGTAATTTCATACTATCCAATATTATTTGATAATACCATTTCTCAAAATTGAGCAGCAAGCAAAACTAGAGGCCGCGTGCTGTCTGTTAATAGACGATGCGAATTTGTAATTGCCTATCATATGTTTAAGGTAGGTATCAGTATAAATTTAACTAGTGTAGCACCTTTTCATCGACCAGCAAAAAGTAAAAAAGACAGCCATTTAGGCCGCCTTTTTTTATTATTCTGTTACCATAAAAAGATCAAATACTTTGAAGTATCGTCTGTAGCTTAGTAGCAGGATCTTTAGCTTGAGTAATCGAGCGCCCTATGACCAGATAATCAGAGCCCTCATTCAATGCTTGTTTCGGGGTACAGATGCGTTTTTGATCATCCGCATTATCATCTAACAAGCGAATACCAGGGGTTACTAGCTTAAAGTCTTGACCGCATAATGCTTTAAGTACTTTTGCCTCCTGTGCTGAACAAACGACACCATCAAGCCCCGCTTGTTTGGTCAACTGTGCTAATCGACTCACTTGCACATCCAGGCCATCAGTAATACCCGTTTGCGTCAATGCTTGATTATCCATAGAGGTCAGTACGGTGACGGCGATTAGCAGGGTATTAAGGTTATTATCCAATAAGCGCTGTTTTGCTAATGACATCGCCTCGAGGCCAGCACTGGCATGGACGTTGACCATCCATACACCAAGCTCAGCGGCAGCCAGTACGGCTTGCGCTGTGGTATTAGGAATATCATGGAATTTTAAGTCTAGAAACACATCAAACTGGCGCTGCTGCAAGTTCTTGACGATATCAGGCCCGCAGCGGGTAAATAACTCTTTGCCTACCTTTAAGCGACATAACGCTGGATCTAATTGATCAGCCAGCGCTAAAGATGCCACCATGGTCATATTATCTAAGGCGACGATGACGGGAGACTTAATTACATTATTCATGGTTTTGCCATATTTATATCAGAGTATTCAAAGCACTATAGGTGCAGCTTAATCATTCATCTCATTCAGCGATTTAATCTCGCCTATGCTTAGCCAAAGTAGAGGCTTCATCTATATTAACCGCTGTGTCTTGTACATGGGTCTCAGTTGTCCCGTAAACTGCAGCTTCTACCGTAGGCGCATTCGCTTGACGATCGATAGCGATATTGGCTTGCGTCAATTGCTCTTGTAGATGTATATTGGCCTTTTGCAAGCGTGAGATTTCCCACTTATTTTGCAGCACACGGAAGATAAGCAACGCTAACAAAATACCAATGATAATACCGAGTATCAAACAAAGTATCAGTAGCAGTCCTAAATTCATCGTCGGTGCTTGTGAGAACAATAAATTGACACCGACCTCAGTATTATTGGCTAATACTAAACCTAGCGAATAAGCAAAGCTTAAGAACAGTAATATCAGCAGTAAGATGCGCATGAGACGTATACCTCGGTTTTGAATAGAGTTCATAGTTTAATGATAGCAGTCTAAAGTGTGTCATTAATAAACACATCTATAGCATAGCTGCTACTGTACTATTTATTGGCTACTTTATCATTGACGGCTTCACGTAGTGCTTTACCAGGCTTAAAATGCGGTATCGCTTTGGCGGGTACCGGTACGCTCTCACCTGTTTTTGGGTTGCGCCCCATACGGGCGCGGCGATGATGGAGACAAAAACTACCAAACCCACGAACCTCTACCCGACCGTCATTGGCTAAAGTATGGGTCATCAAATTTAATATTTCACGTACTGCATCATCTACAACTGTATCAGTTATATTTTCACAATTCGCACTCAAATTACTAATAAATTCGGATTTGTTAATCGCTTGCTGCATTATGACGCTTGCCCTGTTGATTAATGGATAAAATGACTGTCTGTCAAAATCTGTTTTTACGATGGCTTATTTTTTGGCTAACTAATGAGTTAACTCATAAACACTTAAACTTATCGCTGTTACCATAAAGCCGTAATATCGCTTGAATCTTGATTTGACTGGTGTCTTGTTACTCAATGTTGCAAATGATAGCGGATATTGGGATAAATGGAAATAAGAGTTTGCCTGTTTTAGCAAAAACCTCAATCATTCATACTACTTAGGTAAATTTGATCATAAAAAAAAGCGACCGGAGTCGCTTTTTTTTGTTACTACTATATTAATAGCTTGTCGCTTACTGCATTTGTTCTTTAATCAAGTCACCAATGGTTTTTGGCTGTGCATCAGAACCTGGAGCAGCAGTCGTGCTAGTGCTACCAAGATCTTTAATCGCTTGACGCTCTTCAGCTTCGTCTTTCGCTTTGATAGACAAGTTGATGTTGCGTGTTTTACGATCTACACTAATGATTTTCGCTTCAACGTCATCACCAACCGTTAGATGCTTAGTCGCATCTTCAACGCGGTCACGTTGGATCTCAGAGGCACGTAGGTACGCTTCAACTTCGTCAGCAAGCTCGATAGTAGCACCTTTAGCGTCTACTTCTTTTACTTTACCATTAACGATAGCACCGCGGTCATTGTTGACTAGGTATTCGTTGAATGGATCAGAGCTTAACTGCTTCACGCCTAGGCTGATACGATTGGCTTCTGCATCTACAGACAATACCATTGCTTCAACGGTGTCGCCTTTGTTGTAGTTACGGATAGCATCTTCACCAGTTTCGTTCCAAGAGATATCAGATAGATGAACTAAACCATCAATACCACCATCTAGACCGATAAAGATACCGAAGTCAGTGATTGATTTGATCGTACCAGTGATTTTATCACCGCGCTCGTGTTTCTTATCAAACTCATCCCATGGATTGGCTAGAGTCTGTTTGATACCTAGGCTGATACGGCGACGCTCTTCATCGATATCAAGAATCATTACTTCAACTTCATCGCCCACTTGAACTACTTTTGATGGGTGGATGTTTTTGTTGGTATGATCCATCTCTGATACGTGTACTAGACCTTCAATACCTTCAGAAATCTCAGCAAAACAACCATAATCAGTCAAGTTGGTTACACGTGCTTTTACTACACTACCCACTGGGTAAGTGCCGCCAACGTTATCCCAAGGATCAGTACCAAGTTGTTTTAGACCTAGGCTAACGCGATTGCGCTCACGGTCAAACTTCAATACTTTAACTTTTAGGTCTTGACCAACTTCAACGACTTCAGATGGATGCTTGATACGGCGCCACGCCATGTCAGTGATGTGCAATAGACCATCGATACCACCTAGGTCAACGAATGCACCGTAATCAGTAAGGTTCTTAACGATACCTTCGATCTCGATACCTTCTTCAAGCTTGTTCAATAGCTCTTCGCGCTCAGCTGAGTTTTCAGCTTCCATAACTGCACGACGGCTAACCACAACGTTGTTGCGTTTTTGATCAAGTTTGATGACTTTGAATTCTAGCTCTTTGCCTTCAAGATGCGTGGTATCACGGATAGGGCGAACGTCAACCAATGAACCTGGCAAAAACGCGCGTACTGAACCGATATCTACGGTAAAGCCGCCTTTAACTTTGCTAGAAATAATACCTTTAACGATCTCATCGTTGTCAGAGATTTTCTCAAGGAAATTCCAAGTCTCAACGCGTTTGGCTTTTTCACGTGACAGTAAGGTTTGACCCATACCATTATCAACCGCTTCAACCACAACATCGACACTATCGCCAACTTCAACTTCAAGTTCGCCTTCTTCGCTTAAAAACTCTTCACGAGCGACGATACCTTCAGACTTAAGACCAGTATCTACTGTAATCCAATCATTATCGATGGCTACAACAGTACCTGTGATAACCGAGCCACGCTCGATATCCAGACCTGTTTCTTCGATGCTCGCTTCAAATAGTTCAGCAAATGATTCCATTATGTCTACCTTTGTATAGCCGTATCCTGTCCAGCACAGTACGGATCAAATTTATGACTATATAAAACGGAATACTGGTTTTATATCCTATATAGTCATATAAAAAAAACGGTTGTTGTTAATAAGCGTACTATTAATAAACTCAATGTTTACTAAACTCATTAACAACAATTGTCTTATCATAATAAAGCTTCAATGTCGTTCTAGTCATTCCTTACCTGACATACTATAATTTTATACTAAAATCAAAGATATAGGAAACTTTTTAGTGCTTAATATGTTGTTTCTATTAACTATTAAAGCAAATACCCTGATTCTGGCAATGTTTTTTTATCTGTTCATAAACCGCATCAGCATCAAGCGTTGAGCTGTCTAATACTAAAGCGTCTTCTGCGGGCTTTGACGGTGCTGTCGTACGATTTTCATCACGATCATCACGGGCTTTAATCGTCGTTAATATTGCCTCAAAATCTGCCGCTTGACCTGCTTCTGTTAGCTGTGTAACACGGCGCTTGGCACGGGCTGCCGCGCTAGCAGTCAAAAACACTTTAACGTCAGCATTTGGAAATACAACTGTACCCATATCACGACCATCAGCTACCAGTCCTGAGCGGGTTGCCATATCTTGTTGTAGCTTTAGTAAAGCGTGACGAACTGTCGGATAGACAGCCACTTGTGAGGCATAACCACCAATCGTTTCGTTACGCACCTGCTCACCCACTGCCTCACCATTCACGATGATATCGACACGCCCTGACTCATTGTTAGGTACAAAGGCAATCTCTAAACTTTGCGTTAACTGTAATACAGCCGTCTCATCAATCGACTGACTGGCATCGGCAGTAATCAATCCTGCTTCAAATGCCTTTAAACCAACGATACGATATAAAGCGCCTGAATCTAACAGCTGATAATTCAATGCTTGTGCCAGACGCCAAGTTACCGTGCCCTTGCCTGCGCCACTTGGCCCATCAATACAGATAACAGGATAACGCATTGGCTGCGCTTGGCTATTATCATTAGCAGGTGTAGAGACGGTCATAGGATTCACTTATCACTTTATAGTAGGCACTGCGTATATGGCGGCTTTTATACTAAAAACCTCATCAAACAAAAGCGACTTGATGCAACAGTAACTACGCAATATTTACTTAATTATCAACTGCTTGTTAGACTACTAACTTATTAGCAACCAAATAGGGCGATATTATAGCAAAAAAACCACGCTATCACTAGCCACAAGACTGATATCTTGTTGAATGTCTATTTTATTTGTTACTGATGATGGTATGGTCGCTGAGCTTGTTCTTTTTCGCAGCTTGGCGACGCTCACGAAAAAAATGCTTTAACATTTGACTGCTATGCTCGCAGCATAAGCCTTTATGTACTTCGATAATATGATTATAAAAAGATTGTGCAGCTAAGTTCATTTGACTGCCTACCATCCCCGCTCTAGGCTCACTCGCCGCATAGATCAGTCTTTCCACACGCCCATGAATGAGTGCGCCAATACACATCGTACAGGGCTCTAAAGTCACGTATAGCGTTGTCTGTAATGGCAGACGGTAGTTCTCTAAACGCGCGCACGCATCCCTTAGTGCAACAATTTCAGCATGAGCAGTTGCGTCATGGCGCCCAATTGGCTGATTGAACCCTTGGCCAATAATCTGCTGATTGTGAACCAATATAGCGCCTACTGGCACCTCTCCGAGCGCAGCCCCTTGTTTAGCCAGCAGCAGTGCTTCTTGCATCCATTTCACGTCTTCTAGCGACCAAAACGTACTGCTTGCGAATGAAGCGTCTACTTCAATAGTGGCGAGTTGGTTATCTGTTAACGGATGAAGTTGTAAATTTATCATCGAATTATTTGGCATTTATTGTGGTAATTGCCAGTCAATGGGCGTCTGTCCATACTGTACCAAGTAATCATTGGTTTTAGAAAATGGCTTGGAACCAAAAAACCCACCACGATTGGCAGCAAGTGGTGATGGATGCACCGCCGTTAAAATCAGATGTTTTTCTGTATCGATATACTTGCCTTTCTTTTGTGCCTTACTGCCCCACAATATAAACACGGTGTGCTCCGTTTGTTCATTGACCACATCAATCACTGCATCGGTAAACTGCTCCCAGCCTTTGTTTTGATGACTGTTCGGCTCACCTTCTCGCACGGTTAATGAGCTATTTAATAATAAAACCCCTTGCTGCGCCCAATAGGTCAAATCCCCATGTGCAGAATAGCTGGTACCAATGTCATCGGCCATCTCTTTGAGTAAATTATTGAGTGATGGTGGCTTGGGAATCGCTTTGGGCACCGAAAACGATAAGCCCATTGCCTGCCCTGGACGATGATAAGGGTCTTGTCCTAAGATAACGACTTTAACCTTTGATAAAGGGGTTAGGTTAAACGCATTAAACATCAAAGGAGCCGGTGGATAAATGCTCTCATCTGATTGATACGCTTCCTTTAAAAACGCTCGTAGATTGTCCATATTGTCAGAGGTTAATTCCTCTGCTAGGGCCGCTTTCCAATCTGCTGGTAGACGGACATTATCTAAAATTGCCTGCCTTTGCTCTGGGGTTTTCGTCGCTTGCTCGTCGAACAATTCCATGATACATCCTTATTATATTTGTTATGAATAATTACTTCGCAACTACAGTCACAATATCCTAGAAACGCGATGGTATTGCTAATATCAATTTTTTTAATCTCTGTCTGCGCAGGTACAGCAAGCAAGAAAAATGGATATCAGCAGGGCGTGATGGTTCGATATTACTTTTCACTGACTATAGCGTGGTTTAAAGATTGATGGTAACAAAAAATGCTGTGAGGTTTGTTAATAAATTATAGCAATAAAAAAAACGGCTACCACAGAAATATGGTAGCCGTTTTTATAAAGCTAATGTAAAACCGCTTAGCTGGCTAGTGACTCAGAGTCAGGATGCGGCTCATGGGTCTCAACGACCGTCAATATAATACGACTATCGGCTGAGCCCTTATCAGAAGACTTGTTACTATTTTTGTCTAGTTTCACAGTAGCGTCATCTTTCTCATCACCTGCTTCAGGCTCTAGGGTTAGATGGACAACCCCACCGTTAACCAAGTCTCCAAACAAGATCATACTGGCCAATGGCTTTTTGATCTCGTCCTGAATCAAACGCTGCATCGGACGTGCACCCATCAAACGATCATAGCCTTTATTGGCCAAGTAATCACGTACTTCATCATCGATCTCTAGCGTGACTTGCTTATCATCAAGCTGCACTTGTAGCTCAACCAAGAACTTATCGACCACTGAAACCACCACTGAGGTATCTAATGGGTTGAACTGGATGATAGCATCCAAGCGGTTGCGGAACTCTGGGGTAAAGACGCGCTTGAGCGATTCTGTATTATCACGGCTATGATCTTGCTGAGTAAAGCCCATCGAAGAGCGGCTAATACTATCAGCACCGACGTTGGTCGTCATAATAACAATCACCTGCTTAAAGATAGCAACACGACCATTATTATCTGTCAAAGTACCATGATCCATGACTTGCAACAGCAAGTTAAAGACATCAGGATGCGCTTTTTCAATCTCATCAAGCAATAAGACGCAGTGCGGATGCTGATTGATCTTTTCAGTCAATAATCCACCCTGATCAAAACCGACGTAGCCTGGAGGCGCACCTATCAGACGTGAGGCCGTATGGGCTTCCATATACTCTGACATATCGAAGCGCACCAACTCTACGCCTAATAATTTTGCCAACTGACGCGATACTTCTGTTTTACCAACCCCTGTAGGACCGGCGAACATAAACGAACCAATTGGCTTATCTGGTGCTTTTAAACCCGCACGAGACAGTTTAATCGCATCTGCTAACGTCTCGATCGCTTCGTCTTGCCCAAATACTAAATGCTTAAGATCACGATCTAAATGCTCAAGAATACTCTTATCATCGCTTGATACTGACTTGGGCGGAATGCGCGCAAGCTTGGCCACGATAGCTTCAATGTCTGCCACATCGATTTTCATCGGTGGTTTTTTCTTGGCTTTCACCGCTTTTGAATCGTCAGATGATTTAGCACGATCATTGGCTTTTGCCGTATTGGCTTCATCCTGCATCTCGTTATCATCGTCACTGCTCAGGTCGCCATCTAAACCCTCAGTATCGGCATCGATCTGAGCATCAAAGTCCTGCTCTAAATCCGCAATGAAGCTCTCTTCTGCTTCAATGTCGTCGGCATCTGGAATCACACCTAGGCGCTTATACGCACCGGCTTCATCAATGACGTCGATTGCCTTATCAGGTAAAAAGCGCTCGTGAATGTGCTTGGCAGATAACTGTACAGCGGTAACCAACGCTTCATCAGTATATTCAACGTTATGAAACTCTTCATAGCGCGGCTTTAGACCGCGTAAGATATCGATACTGTCATCGACACTTGGCTCTTTAACATCGATCTTTTGGAAACGACGTGACAGCGCATGGTCTTTTTCAAAGACCTGACGATACTCAGTAAAGGTCGTTGAACCAATGCAACGCAGCTCACCGTTAGCAAGTGCTGGCTTGATTAAATTCGACACGTCCATATTGCTACTCATTGAAGAGCCTGCACCAATAATCATGTGAATCTCATCGATAAACAAGATCGCGTTGGGCTTATTCTTTAGGGCATCAAGCAGTGACTTCATACGTTTTTCAAAGTCACCACGATACTTAGTGCCTGCGATGAGCGAGCCGATATCTAAGCTATAAATCACACAGCCATTGAGTGGCTTAGGTGCTTTATCATTGATAATTAACCATGCTAGCCCTTCGGCAATAGAGGTTTTACCAACCCCTGGCTCACCAACCAACAATGGGTTGTTTTTGCGGCGACGGCAAAGTACTTGTGCCGCTCGTTCAATCTCAGAAGCACGGCCAATTAATGGATCCGTTTTGCCTTCTGCGGCACGCTGATTGAGGTTAGTAGCGAACTCAACCAAGGGATCTTTACTGGTCTTTTCAGAAGCACTACGGCGCTCACCAGTCATCGAAGCACGTGGCTCAGATGGCTCGTCTTTGTCCTGACCGTGTGATAGATACTGGGTCAGCTCAAGGCGACTGATGCCTTGTTTTTTAAGCAAATAAACCGCGTAAGTATCGTGCTCAGAAAACATAGATACCAAAATATCTGAGCCTTCGACCAAACGACCGCCACCGATAGACTGCACATGAAAAATGGCGCGTTGTAGAATGCGATCAAAGCTTTGAGTCGGCTGTGGTGATTGCTCCGTTTCTGCGTCTACCGTTGGCGTATGCTTATTGATATAAGCCTCGAGCTCGGTACGCAGCGTAGAAACATTCGCATTACACGCCGTTAATGTATTGGCAGCATGAGTGTTTTCTAACAGTGCCAACAATAAATGTTCAACAGTGAGATACTCATGCGATTTTTGACGCGCAAGTGTCATTGCTAAACGCAAAGAAACTTCAAGATGACGACTTAACATAAGGACTTCCTACGGTTGTACCTATCTTATAAATTGATAGCTTTATGAATGAGTTAGGTAGTAAATCAGGGCGATAGATGGATTGTTCAAGGGCAATGTTAGTATTATTAAGAAACCTGCCTAAATGATGATTGATGCGTATCGCGTATCATTTAGCCGATGTTTCGACCTATCTAGCAATGATTGTGATAATTCATATTCGCTTTTCTTTATCTCAACATGATACTCAATCATAGTCAATCTATTAACGCATACTAAAATGTATCTAAGTACGCTCTATGAGGTGATATTAGAGATAAGAAAGTCAGAAAAAAACCAAAATAACGAATTATATGAATGACAAGTTGGGAATAAAAAAGATTATATAAAAGTGAGGGCGTAAATAATCAGGATATTGAGTAATAGTTGTCTACGCAATAGTCTCAGAAACATAGCGAAATACTAAAAAACTGAGCGTAAAACGTCAATTTACTATACAACGCTATATTTGTTATATAAGGCTATTTAAGATAAAAATCAAGATCAAAACAGAAAGAAGACTGACTACTTAGGAGCGTTCTTAAGATGAGGAGAGATGTTAGAACGAATTTACTGTGAGAGTAATAGTAGAGCTGCCTGATAAAAGGCTTTTAAAAGTGTTACTAATATATAAGCTCAAAAGTGGCAGTATTATATTGCCGATTAAAAAGCATCCAACAAAGTGAAAAGTCACAAGAAAATGAAGCAGTTATGACATCTACTCACCTTGATGCGGTTCTATTTGAGTCAATAGAGGATAGCCTTCGCGATGAGCCAGACTATTTACCTTTTTGGCTTTGGTTTCAGCGATATCTTTAGGATAAATACCCGCAATACCTTTACTACTGTTGTGAATCGTCAACATAACTTCAACAGCAGAATCAACACTGTGGCGAAACTCCGACTGCAAAACGTAAACGACAAACTCCATCGGCGTATAATTATCATTATACATCACGACCGCATACATCGGTGGCTTCGCCACTTCTGGCTCGGCTACGAGCACGTCTGCTTGTGGTGACGTCTCACCCTCTGGCTCATTATCTTGAGCACGGTGTGCAGGTGTATTAGGAAAATGCCAATCGAAAACAGTTGGCCTAGCTTGTAGAGTCATAGGTTTTATCATAATCAAAATATAAGGGTAAGTTTAGAATAAAAAGAGATTATACAGAGAGGCTGTCAGAAATAGCATAAAGTACCATGGTTATAACAAAGTATCGTTGCTATAAGCTAGTGGTTATAAATAGCCATTGTGCTTAACTAACTTTGGTTCATACCACTAAATTTCAAGTACTTATTAGATTTTAAATGCTAATTAAGGCTCAATAGGACTTTCATCTACTTCTGGCAAATCTAAAAGCGATAGCGGCATATTGTCGACCCTATCGCCAAGCTTCCAGTCATAAAGCTGTTCTTTTTGCTGACCACCGGCTCTCAAAGTCAGTTTTGCCTGCAATGGCTTAAAGCCTGATGGCATCATAAAGCGGCCACGAATACGCACAATACCCTTAATCGAATAACTGGCAGGATCTAGCGGCACTTCCACGAAGTCATCATCATCAAGCAATGTCAACGTTGGTGTTAAACGCTTGGCATTACCATCTTCACTGAGCATACCGATGTCAAAACCATACTCAAAAGCATTCTCAGGTAGCGGCTTAATATTAGCACCAATTATCTGTAGTGGCATGCCACCATTATCAGCAATCACCTCAGTATAGAGCTCATTAAGCTGGGCAACTTGTTTGTTTTCAACAGTTAGTGATTTTTGCGTTTCGCGTAACTCTTTCAAGTTTGCCAAACTAATCGCCAGCTCTTGCTTGGCAGTCGCAGCCTCACTGGTGGCTATTTTGTTGCTAATCCGCAAGTCTTTTAGCTCTTTGGTTGCCTCATTGCTATTGATAATTGCTTGCTTGGTCTCGGTTTGCATCGAATGAAAGCCGCGCTGATAGCCAAGCTTATGACCAAATAACAATCCAACAGTAGCGGTCACTAATATGGCCACAACAAAGAGTGCCAGCACCAGTGTCGATGCCCCTTTTTGACCAGCAATGAGATTGTGATGGTTGTCGATAAAGCGGTCACTGCTTTGTAAAGAATGCGGTCTACGCTCCACTTGATATGGAACAGAGTCTTGGCACGATAAACGTGCTGGCTGTGAGCAAAAGCGTAGTACAATCTTAACACGCATTTAGACAGTATCTCTTAACAGTAAGGGCAGGTTATTATAGCGGAATTTATAATCAATACCTAGCACCATCAATATGAATGATTTAACAGTAAAAATACAATGTTGGATAGTAAGATTAAGGGACAATCGGCGCAAAATTCAACCCCTGTGACTCATCAAACCCAAACATCACATTCATATTCTGTACCGCCTGCCCAGCCGCGCCTTTTACTAAATTGTCTTGTACCACAATAACCGTCAATTCAGAACGCTCATTGTCCTGATGTACCGAAATCCGCAGACGGTTGCTGGCTCGCACACTGCGCGTATCAGGATAAATACCTTTTGGCATGACATCAATAAACAACTCTGACGCATAGCATTGTTCAAATGCTTGTTGCCAATCGATGGCAGCGCCTTCTTCGGTCAACTCCATATGGATAGAGCTTAACATGCCACGAATCATTGGCACTAGATGCGGTAAAAAGCGAACACGATGGCTAAACTGACTGTCTAATAACTGCGCCACCCCCTGCTCAATCTCTGGCAGATGACGATGACCTGTAACGCTATAAGCTTTAAAATTGTCCGTTGTTTCCGCATAATTAAGCGCCAGACTCGCCTGACGTCCCGCCCCTGAAACGCCAGACTTCGCATCAATAACAATACGAGCATCGATCAATCGGGTGGCTTGCTGATTTTGCGCGTCAATAATGGGTTTTAAACCCAAAATAGCGGTGGTTGGATAACAGCCAGGATTTCCTACGACCAAAGCGTTTGCAAGTTTATCGCGATTGACTTCAGGTAAGCCATAAACAGCCGTTTTCAGCAGCTCAGGACAGGCATGCGACTGTTTATACCAATGCTCAAACTCCGTCAATGACTGGAGACGAAAATCAGCCGCCAAATCGATGACTCGTACACCTGCTTGAGTCAACGCTTGTGCTTGTTTCATCGCGACACCATGTGGCGTGGCAAAAAACACCACATCACATTTTTGTAAGGTGGCAAGCGTATCATCACCCAAGTCACTAAAGACAATATCCGAGATACCGCGTAAGCTTGGGAATATCTCATCAGCACGTGTACCCGCTTCACTACGTGACGTTAGCAAATCAATAGAAACCTCAGGATGAGCGGATAGTAAGCGAATCAGCTCAATACCTGTATATCCTGTGCCACCGACGATTGCTGCTGAAATCATAAGATATCCCCTTTTACTCAGTAATGTAATTGCTAGCTATCGCTACCACTGGATTTTAAATTTATAAGTCCAATTTATCATAGCATTTAAATATCTCAGTGGCTAAATACCACAATGATTAAATAGCACAGTGATTAAATAGCACAGTGATTAAATAGCACAGTGATTAAATAAAGCAATGGCTAGATTTTGTAATCATGCACGGCATCGATAAACACTTTGGCATTGTCAGGGTTGACCCACTGCGTAATACCATGACCCAAATTCGCCACGTAGCCAGTTTTTTCGCCATTAGCATAAGCGCTATCTAGCATTAACTTTACTTCTGAGCGGATGGTTTCAGGAGAACCGTAAAGGGTTGCTGGATCCAAATTACCTTGAAGCGCTTTGCTACTCTGTAACTTCTTATGCTGTTTGGTCAACTGACGCTGACTCTCAGTCAATGCTTGACGCGCCCGATCAAGCGGCATCGTCCAATCTAGACCTAAGGCATCCGCCTCACTATCCGCTTGGACATCTAGCCATAGTCCGCCGCCCTTGGTAAACAGTACCACTGGTATATCAGGGTGACGCACTTTTAGCTCAGCGACGATGCGCTTATTATAAACATGTGAAAAATCGATAAACTGACGATGACCCAGCGCGCCGCCCCAGCTGTCAAATATCTGCAATACTTGAGCACCAGCAACGACTTGCGCATCTAAATAGTCAATAACAGACGTGGCAAGCTTATCTAATAATTGATGTAAAAAAGCTGGGTTACTATATAAAAAGCCTTTGGTATAACGATAATCTTTTGAGCTGCCGCCTTCAATCATATAGGTCGCTAGTGTCCACGGACTACCAGAAAAACCGAATAAGGGCACTTGCCCATTTAATGCTTTACGAATGCTGGTCACCGCACGCATGACGTAATCCAGAGAATCATTGACATCAAGCACAGGCAGTCTATCTAAATCAGCTTGCGTACGAATAGGGTGTTTAAACTTCGGCCCTTCTCCCGCTTCAAAATACAAACCCAAGCCCATGGCATCAGGAATGGTCAAAATATCACTAAATAGGATAGCTGCGTCCAAATCATAACGACGTAGTGGCTGTAAAGTGACTTCTGTCGCGCGAGCGGTATCGCGGCACAAGCTCATAAAGTCACCTGCTTCAGCACGGGTGGCTTTATATTCTGGTAAATAACGACCAGCTTGGCGCATCATCCACACGGGCGTGGTGTCGATCGTTTCAAAACGAAGGGCACGTAGCAATCTGTCGTTTTTTAAAGGGGCAAACTCATGCTGAAGCGAGTTATTATTGTCTGAAGCACTCATGTACAAATCTCCAAAACAGCACGGTATTCATTGATAAGAATGACAATGAATACCGTGCTGGATAAAATAAGTTGAATATAAAGAATATAGAACGCGTCACACATTAAATAATCAGGTTTTTGTGCAAAGACGCGTTTTAATCAAAATCGCGTTTTAAGCCAAAAACGTCTAGTATCACAAAATAATACTGGTTTTCGAGTTTTTGAGTGCTAATTACTTTTAAATATTAGGGCGTGTTGATAAGCTTTTAGTCGCGGATAAATTTCCAACCTTGATGAGTATAAGTAATGGCATGACCAAAATAGTCTACTGACAAAAGTCATTTGATGCCTTATTTATACTTATAAATAAGGCATCTTTATACCTGTACATAGAGAATCAAGCGCATAGGAAATCGATACTACTACATCGTCAATGCTAGGTTGTCACGATGTACCATGACCACGCGCTCTTCATTATTACCAAGAATTCTATCGAATTGCTCAGTACGCTCACGAGCCACACGGCGCGCGTCACGAGAGGAGAAGTTGACTTGGCCAACGGCGAGACGCTCGCCTGTATCTTGGTGCACAATTTCGACCACATCACCTTCATCAAAATCACCGCGTACTTCTGCTACGCCGACTGGTAGCAAGCTCTTATGATGTTCAACGACGGCTTTTGCGGCACCAGCATCAACAATCAAAGAGCCTGACATACGTAGATGCGCTGCTAGCCATTGTTTACGAGCAATGATTTTATCTTCGTCATTAGTCGTTAGCAACGTACCAACCGCTTCACCAGATACCACACGGGTAATAACGTCATCGATAGCGCCGCTCACAATTACGGTAGGACAACCACCCATGGCGGCAAGGCGACCAGCACGAATCTTGGTTAGCATTCCACCACGTCCGAGTTTGCCACCATCACCTGCAATATCAAACAAGTAATCAGCCATGGCACGCTCTTGACGAATCATTTTGGCATCAGGGTTATCACGCGGATTATCAGTGAACACGCCGTCTTGATCCGTTAAGATAATGTACAAATCAGCATTGACCATCGCTGCTGCCATCGCACCTAACGTATCGTTGTCGCCAAATTTGATCTCATCAATGGTGATGGTGTCGTTTTCATTAATGACCGGTAGCACGTTCCATTCTAATAACTGTGTCAGTGCGCCTGTGGTATTCAGATAACGACTACGGTTGGACAAGTCATCATGGGTTAGTAGTAGCTGAGAGCTTTGAATACCGTGCTGAATCAACGCTGACCACCAGGTTTCAATCAAGCCCATTTGACCAATAGAAGCACAAGCTTGCAGCGCCGCTAATTTTTTGGGACGCTCCTCTAGGTTCATGCGTACCACGCCTTCAGCAACTGCCCCTGACGACACGAGCAGTACTTCCACGCCTTGCTTGTGCAGCTTAGCAATTTGCTTTGCCCATTCGTAAATGGCAGTTCGATCTAGCCCTCGACCGTTATTGGTTAATAACGATGAGCCAATCTTGACAATAACGCGCTGAATATCAAAGTTGCGAGTTTGCTTAATAAACCTTGCTTCTTCGGTCGTGTTTTCTATGTCACCTGCCATATAAACTCCTGTGTCTTATGTCAATTAATTACGGGGATTGATCTAAAAAATTCAAGTATATCAGTTTAAGCACCATCATTTAAGGAACATAAACGACTTCAACGCCATCTTCATCGTCATCATCTAAATCATCATCGTCGTTTAAGTCCAACCCTTCACGTGCCGCTTTTCGAGCCGCACGATAAGCCTCACGTTGGGCTTCAGTATTCAGACGCACTTCTACTTCTAAGCGCTCAAAACGTGTTCTTTGTGCTTCAGCGAAGATGGGATCCTCTATTTCGCGTTCGCGCTCTAGTTCAATCTCATTCATCAAATGATATTTAACAGCATCAGTCCCTTCACCCATTAGGGTTGATGTGCGAAATACATCTCCTGTCCAACCAAGCTCGGCAACAATATGGGTACAGAGCTCATTTAACTCTTCTTCAGGCACCTGATCAATTTTGTTTAATACCAAAATTTGGGGCAAGTTGGATAACTCAGGCGAAAAACGTTCAAGTTCATTCAAGATAACACGAGCATTTTTTACCGGATCGCTGCCATCAATTGGCTTTACATCAACCACATGTAATAGACGGCGCGTACGAGCAACATGCTTTAAAAATCGAATACCAAGTCCTGCACCTTCTGAGGCACCTTCGATCAAACCCGGAATATCCGCCATGACGAACGAGCGATGACGACCAATATCGACCACACCCAGATTTGGAACCAACGTGGTAAACGGGTAATCAGCAACTTTTGGTCTAGCAGCAGAAACCTGACGGATAAAGGTCGATTTACCGGCATTAGGCAAACCAATCAAGCCAACATCAGCCACTACTTTTAGCTCAAACTTAAGAACTTTTAGCTCACCTTCAAAGCCTGAAGTAGCCTTGCGCGGTGCTTGATTGGTCGAGCTTTTGAAGTGAGTATTGCCCAAACCACCATCACCGCCTTTGGCAATTAGCAAGGTCTGACCAATTTCAATCAAATCACCCAATACTTCATCGGTTTCGGTATCGACTATCGTAGTACCAATAGGCACTGGCAAAAATAGATCGTCAGAGCCCTTACCCGAACAGTTTCTACTGTGACCATTCTCAGCTCTCATGGCGTCATAGCGACGCGTATAACGATAGTCAACTAGAGTGTTGGTATTATCTTCTGCAATGGCATAAACATCTCCGCCCTTGCCACCATCGCCACCATCAGGTCCACCACGTGGGACATACTTTTCTCGGCGAAAACTGGCGATTCCGTTACCACCGTCACCTGCTTTTACCGTTACGACGGCTTCATCAATAAATCGCATCTTACGTTCCTTAATTTACCATCCAGTTTATAAACTGGTTACAGCCAACGACTGTATTTTAGGGTATAGCTATGTGTTTGTGTAGTTGTAAAAACTTAGTGCTTGTGAAAGCTTAAATTTTATAAAAAATAGTGCTTGTAAAAAACTGGTTTAAAAATAATTATAACCCTAGTGTGCCAAAATACTTAGCAACAAACATGATACTTAGCAACAAGTATGACAACAACACCCGATAACCAATCGGACTATCGGGTGCTTGAGTATCACATCTAAAAAACATGGCTTCTATACGAAACTTAATGCATTAGCGTATCACTGCTATAGACTTAGAATTTTTACGCTGGAATCTGAGTATAGCTGATGCCGGCCATTTGCGTCGCCAAACGTAATACTTGCGTACTATAGCCCACTTCGTTGTCATACCAGATATAAACGATGGCATGATTGTCTGTGAGAATTGTCGCTTGTGCATCAACGATACCGACGTGCGTATCGCCGACGAAATCAGTCGAGACCGCTTCGGTAGAGTCCGTATAAGCAATCTGTGTTTGCCACTGGCTGCTATTAGAAACTTTACGCATAAACTCATTTAACGCATCAGCACTGGCAGGTGCAGTTTTGAGGTTTAAGTTTAAAATTGCTAAGCTGACATTTGGCGTGGGAACACGAATAGCATTACCGGTTAATTTGCCGCTAAGCTCTGGTAGTGCCTTACCAACTGCTTTTGCCGCACCAGTACTAGTGATAACCATGTTCAACACTGCACTACGGCCACGGCGATCGGCCTTGTGGTAGTTATCGATTAGGTTTTGGTCGTTGGTGAACGAATGAATTGTTTCCACGTGACCATTTTCGATACCATACTCGTCATTCAATACTTTTAGCGTTGGTGTAATCGCGTTGGTCGTACAGCTCGCCGCGCTGACAATCGTATCATCACCGACCGTATCATTATTCACACCATAAACGACGTTTTTAATCTCGCCGCCAGCAGGAGCCGTTAGCAATACTTTTTTAACGCCTTGAGACTGTAGATGCTTACCAAGACCGGCTTCGTCTTTCCAAATGCCCGTGTTATCAATAACCAATGCATCGTTGATACCATAAGCCGTATAATCAATTTCGCTTGGGTCTTTAGCATAAATAACTTGCACAAAGCGACCATTGATAATCAGACCGTTATTTTCATCATCAACCACCACGCCACCAGCGAAGCTACCATGAATCGAATCACGCTCTAGTAATGATGCACGCTTGGCCAAATCACCAGCAGCAGCCGGACGTACGACGATGGCTTTGAGTTGTACGCCTTTCGCGCTTGACGCTTGCGATAACAATAGACGCGTTAAGATACGACCAATACGACCAAAACCGTATAGCACGACATCAGTCGCACCATTGATAGCATTGTTGTCACTGCTAATAGATTGCAGAGCCGCTTGTACATCACTGTCATTAGCAATCAATTGACCGACATCGATACGCGCAGCTTGGATAGCCTTATTGTCTGCTAGCACTTTAACCATCGCTAGCGTATCAGCGATAGCGATGGCTTTTGCATCTTGATCACGCATCGCTACTTTTTGATGTAGTGCCAATATGCGACCGACTGAGGTCGTATCTAGCGTTTCACCGAACAAGGTCACTTGGACATCTTGCTCGTTATAGAGCTTATTCAATAGCCCCATGAGCTCAATCGCTTGTTGCTCTTGGTTGTTATAATTGCTCAAGTGCTCTTGATGTAGGTGGCGTAAGGTATCAGCGTTGCTCACGAGAAACATCCTTATGGTCAGTAATGTATGATCAGTAAAGTATGAAGAAGTATCAAACAGATAGATTGTATTTAGTCTAAGTGACTATTCAAATACGGTGAGGTCAAATACGATGAGGGCAAAACATCCATGCCAATCATTTTTCATTTTCATCAGTGTATTTAGATCGCCTAGATTTTAGCCTAAAACGGCCAATTTTGCCAGTGATAACATATCAGCGCGCACTTATAACCTATTTTGGGGCTATATTGACTTGATTATAAAAATAAAGGCAGCCTATTACGCTGCCTTTGTTAAATTCGAACGCCTTAAACAACGATGCTGTTAAACAACTAAATCGATAAACAACTAGCACACTAAACAATTAGGGTACTAAAGTAACTGTTTGATTGCTTTGTGCGGTCAGTTTAAATTCTTTCAAGTCGTAGCCTTGTTGCTGGGCAATTTGGCGATATTTCGCATAGGTTTCTTGACTGACATTGGGCGAACGTGCTAGTAACCATAAATAGTCTTTGTCTGGCGTACCAACTAGCGCTGTCTGATAATCAGCATCGCGCGCCAATACCCAATAATCGGCACGACCGACTGGTAACCAGCGAATCCATGAAGGCAAGAACGTCACTTTTAACTTGCTACCCGTATCGTCGGCAGGTTTTGCCAATCCCTCAGCGGTAATATCTGAACCGTCTTCAGCTTTACATTTATTGGTGACTACCACTCCGGAGCCGTCTATTTTTTGGGCATAGTTTGCGGTTACATCACTAGCACAGTTGCGCTGAAAGTACATTGGTAACCGACCTATCTCATACCACGTGCCTGCATACTTTTTGAGATCCACACTGTCGACGGTGGTCGGTGTGTTCGCAGACTTATGGATGATGTCGCTGGGCTTCACAGACAAGGTTTGCGTTGTGGTTTTATCAGTCGTCGCCGTGGCAGAAGTTTTACTAGTGGACGCGCTAGTCGCTGGTAACGGCGCAGCATAAGCCGAAAACGCCGCCAACGGTATAATAATCGCTAGGGCAATGCCAGTATGCTTAATAAGCCCATTCATAAATATGCGCTCCGGTATTTCTTTATATGAGGTCGTCGTCAATGATAAATCATCTGTGTTTTGAGGTTTTTCTATTGAAATATTCGCTTGTTCCTCTGACATCAGTACATCTACTTTGTTAGATTCCTGTGCTTGCTTCTTCTGCGCTTTTTTGTAGCCACGGATTTTTTGAGAGCCGCTAGCTTTTTTGAAGCCATTAGCCGTGTCAAAATCCTCTATATCGCTATTTTTTGAATCGTTACTGTTGATATTACCGTTTTCAATCATAGCAAACTCTTTTGCCTGTGTAAGGCTTTTGTCGATGCTTTTGTATCCAAAATAGCTGTCTTGCAAAGACGATGTTTTTGCCAAATGGTTTGAATGTTCGCCGTTATAACTGTCGCTGTCATTACTAGCATTGAGACTTTTATTACCATTGATAGCATGGTTATAGCTTGCATCATTGCTGGCACTATTTACGTGTTGCCCATTATCCTGATAATGGTTCTTTAACTGACTGGTTTGCTGTGATTGAGAACCGGCTGCCTGTGCATCAGACCATGATGACTGAGGTAACTTATTGGCTTTCATAGGGATACCATTAATTAGTGGTGATGGTTAAAAACTTATTCATTATCAAATAAATATTATTTGATTTTCTACACAAAAATATTGTTACTAATAAAGATAATGTGAGAAAAATCAAATATTATTATGAGTAGTGAGAGTCGCTTGACCAGACAATTGGTTTATTAAAAGCCAAAAACGTCATCTATAAAAACAGCTTGAAGACTCTCTAATTTGATAGCCTATCTTAATGGCAGTGCTATGATTAAAACAGTGTCGCAATGTAGGAAAACGCAACGGTTTGTAAGTAATTCTGTATTTAGATTAGAGAATAAACACATAGTTACCGATTGGATAAATATAAGGGAAGCTTATTATTATTAAGAGTTTACTTTGATAAATGGTAGCTACCGTGCTTGACGTGATAGGCCTTGTACAAGCACTTGATGAGCATAGTTAACTTGGTATTTATTAATAAAAACTTGCTAAAAAAACGCCTAAACGAACTGGCGGATACCGGCCACGCTGATACCGCCGTACTGGACAGCTTGCTCAATCATAGCTGGTGACAAGCCACCCAAACCAATGACTGGCATGTCAGCCAACTGTGCCAAAGCTGACCACGCTGCCCAACCTAATGGCGCAGTATCGGGATGCGTTTGGGTCGCTAGTACTGGTGATAAAAACACACCGATCACTGGTGCTTGCTGCTGCTGTAAACGAACACTAGCAAGCTGATTAGCGGCATGGATACTGGCTGCATCGTGACAGCTGATTATTAATGGTCGATCGAGAGGTAACGCCTGCTCACCTACGGAACTGTCTTGCTCATTATCAAACCATTTCATGAGCGCAGTCTGAGAGATTTGATGAGCAACGATCTGATAATCGGCTTGTAATGAATGAAGGCGACGCTCAAAGGGCAGAATCACTTGGATGTCTGGACGCAAAGCCATCAATTGCTTTACGCTATTATCAAAGTCTGAGTCCTTAACTCGAATGTATAGCCAAGCATGGGTCCCTACTTTTTCCTTGTGATAGGTCAACCATTCTGTTGCTGGATTGGGCAGATCATTAAAGTGCGCCAAAGGATAGCTAATCGCTATCTGTGCGGGTAGACGCAACCATTCTAAAATCGTTTTATTGGCAGCAGGCAAATGATACTTCCCTGCCAATAGCGCAGATTTATTGACCCATTTTAGCGCTTGCCCTTCTAAGCCATAGCAAAGATGGCGATGTTGCTCATACTGCCCTGCTGTCAGCTCAATATTATAGACCTGCAAGCTCACTTGCTTATCCCCATAATCATGATGCAGTCGTCCAAGTTTGACGACAGTATTGTCGTGAATATCGATTCCAGTTTCTTCAGCGACTTCGCGTATTAATGCCTGTTTTGCGGTTTCATTCGCCTCTATCTTGCCACCTACAAACTCATAACGGTTGCCCTGATGTTGAGCCGCATCTCGAAATCCGAGCAAATACTGCGTCTGATAATGAATAACAGCGACAGCGACATTTACAATCTTTTGATGGTGGGTTTGTTGAATCATTGCGGCGTTTGCCATAATACTGTCCTCAAATGCTTGTTTTATTTGTTATGACTCGAATGCTTGCTTTGTTTGTTATGAATAGTCACTTGCGATAATAAACTGATATTAAGTTAAGTCATTGATATAAATCATAAAATATTAATCCAACCTAGCTCTGTCATCCTAGGTTTATATAAGTTTACATAATGACTGCATTTTATTTTATCAATTACCTTGCAAAACAATCCAATCTAAATGATAATTATTATCGTTAATGACTATTACTCTTCGATGTCGACTACTCAACTGTTTTACCAAAAGGAATTTACTATGAGCATGGTTATCTCTCGTTACTTAAACTGCCGCGAAAACCGTCTACCGACTTTGCAATCACAGCATCTGTTTGCCTTGACCAAAGAGGTACGTATTGAGCACGAAGGTGAGGAATATCGCTTACGCTTAACTCGCAATAACCGCTTAATTTTGACCAAATAGTTAAAATTACACCTCACAAAAAAACGCCTTTATCGAAAGGCGTTTTTTATTGATTAAAGTACAGTTGATTAAAGTACAGTAAATACTATTTGGGCAATATTAGAGTTAATAAATCAACCATTAGCTGATAACAGTATTATCCAAAATTGCCTTCTAAAATTGCCAACTATAAACCACATCAACCGCGTTTTCTGCCGCCGACGTTGCCTCGACATAAATTCGACGGGTCAACTGGTAACGAACAGATAGGCTGTTCTGCGCATTAAAGACACCTACCCCGTAGCGAATGTATAAGTCAGGGGTCACGTAACCGGTGACATTGACGTTAGTGTCTTCACTCCCGCCAGAGGCATCAACAGTCAAGCTTTGTAGACCAAAGGCTTGACCAATCTGGTTGGTTAAGTTGCGTGTACCGCTCAGCCCGAAGCTCAGCCCAGCGGCCGCTAAGTTATTCGTCACTTGCGACTTAAATCCCTGCTCACTGATTTGCGTGGCGCTCTTATTATCGATACGACCAGTGACCAACGCATTCATTGCTTGCTGTTGGGTCAGACCAGCATTATTAAAGACGATAATGTTTGGACTCTCAGTACTGCCTTTGACGCGCACGCCGACTGTTTTTCCGCTAATGACTTTGACAGCTTCAATACTCAGGTTAGGCTTCATCACATCCCCATTGAAGCGCACCTGCCCATAGTTAAGCTCTAGACTCTGACCGAAAGCATTGATATTGGTACGACGTGATACTTGCACCACCCCTGTGGCACGCATAATGCCCGTGCCGTTTTGAGTGATATTAATCGCACCTGCCAACGGAATAACCGCTCCAAAGCCACGGAAGTTAATGTCATCACCCAAATCAACACCGATATCAGCATTGATCGACCACGGTTTTGAGATAGCTAAGACTTCGTCGATATTACCAATGAGACGACGATCTAGGACGACCGCATCTTCTGTTTGCGTAATGATGTCTTCACTAGCCTCTGGCGGACGAATGGTCGCTGATGGCACGCTGATGGCTCCTGTAATGTTGACGTAACGGTCGCCAGGACGCACGATAATATCGATATCAGGATTAATCTCAGCCAATAGCAAGGGTGGCTGAGTCAATACTAAGCGCTCACCAACGACACTCAATTTGGCTTGTAGTTTTTGCTGCCAGTTTACTGTTCCCGTTAGCGTGCCGCTGCCCGTACCACTATTAAAGGTGCCGTCGATAGTTGCTTGCGTGCCACGAATCTTGGCATCGACATTAACTTTTCTTAAATTGACTGGCAAGTCAAGCATCGCGATACGACCGTTGGCCAATTTCACATCACCATAGAACTGTGGTTTTTCTAGCGTGCCACCAAGTCCGCCCGCCATAGTGATATTGCCTTCAAGCACACGCATACCGGGGAAGAAAGGTTTAAAAATCGCTAAATTAAGCTCATTGAGCACTAATGCGCCCGAAATGGGTTTGGGGTTTTTATAAGGATCGACGATGACTTCCGCGTAACCGCGCGCGCCGCGACCAGTATTGATATCTGTCCGTAATTTAAGACCTTCAGGTACTGACAAGGCAATCAGTGACACACGCTTGTATGACAAGCTTACAGGAGCGCTGTCACCATCTTGAAGCAAGCCGATTTTGCCATTATCAGAATATAAAGTGGTATTGATAGTCGGTGGACGACCACGTTGCCAGCCGACAATCGCCTTACCATTAATCTGCCCTTGCCAATCAATATCTTTGGGTAAAAACACTGAAAATAGCGAGGCGTCTAGCTTTTGCAATGCCAAATCGACCTGACCACCAGACGGTGAAGCGATTAGGTTTTCACGTAAACACAGCTTGCCGGTTTGATCGGCCGCCTGCCAGCAATGCGCGGCAAGTTGCACCTTAAGCTCGCGGTCACTGCCGTTTTGCTTATTAGGCAAATTGACAATCAACTGCGCTGGCTGCAACTGGTTCAAGGTGGCATATCTGGACTTAACACGACCTTTACCAATCACCCCAGACCAACTGAGTGTATTACGATTAAAACCACCTTTGAGTCTTGCTGCAATATCGAGCTGCTCGTTAGCGACATTGAGATCGACCACATGTGCCTGCTCAGTACCATTAAAAGACGCATTAACGCTTTTGAAGCTTTGCCCGCCAGCATCTAAGCCTTCAGCACTGATAATAAGCTGACTTGGGCTGTTTGCTAAATTCACGATTTTGCCGCGAATACGACCTTGACGCAAGATAAAGCCCGGCAGCGCAAGTCGCTCACCGACCAAATCAATATAGATAGTGGGTAACGCTTGTCCCGCAGGCTGCGATAAGGTCGCACCGCCAGTCACTTTGCCGGTCAGCTTACTAGAGAGCTGATCGAGACTGGTGATATTAATCTTGGCTTGTAATTGCTTGGCATTGCCATTGGCAGTGATGTAGTTATCGCCCCAGCGTAAGACGAGGTTATTGGCATTTAAACTCTCGATTAAGGCGTTCACTTGCTTATATTGCGCCTGTGCATCTTGCTTTTGTAAACGTTTAAAATAGCTCGCCAAGTCTTTTGGCAGTCGCATTTTTGCGGCTAAGCTGCCTTTGGCACTGAGCGGCTGACCTTTTAACATGCCAGTCAAGTTGATCTGCTTGATATTAATGGTTTGCTGAGCGTCACTCCAGCGACCATCAGTATCGATAGTACCGGTGATAGCGCTTGGCGTACTTTTGAGGAAGTAACCCAAATTAAAGCGATTCATTACCGCTTTGATATCCCAAGCGATACCTTGACGCACATCGACGGTGCCGCTGGCATCGATACTACCTGCAGCGCCGACATGACGGAAGCGTTTGATACGGATGAGCTGGGCATCGCCACTGGCATCGATAGTCAGTTTGCCTGCTGGTAATTGCTCGGCATCTAATACACCGTCAAAATTTACTGCAAATCTATTTAGCTTACCCTTGGCATTCGCTTTGTTTTTTGGTGCTGTTTGCCACTCGCCACTGGTTTTTAAATCACCAGTAATAATGGCCGGATTGTTGGGTAAAAAATAACCCAAGTTGAAGTCATCAAAGCGACCATCCACTGTCCAACCAATATTTTTTCGCAAATCGATGACACCCTTCGCATTCACTGCGCCAGCCTCACCCTTATAATTGAGCTTACGAATACTGATCAGCCTTGGCGTGCCAGCCGCATTGATAGACAGACGACCCTTTGGCACATCCGCCGTATCGACCTGACCATCAAAACGCGCATCGAACATAGAAAGCTCGCCGCCAACGATGTCAACTTTGGCATCACCGCCACCAGTGATGCCGATAGCACGGCCGTCTTGCGTGGCATCAAGCTGCGCCTGCAAATCGGTATTGTTTAAATTAATAATATGACGCTGACCTTTAACCCCGCTTTTGCTGATATTCACTAAGCGGCCACTGGCACTAATACTGCCCGTTAGACGCTCAAGCGGTAGATCACTACGATACTTTTTGGGTAATAAACCATTAGTACGGGCATCAATTTGCCACGTTAATGGGCGCTTCTTGGTCGCCAGTTGAATCTGTCCAGTACCTGATAAATCACCGACGATACCATTATATTTGAGACGATTGATGTCAATGACATTGCCAGCTTTGCGGACGCGCACATCATAGTTGCCTTTGGGAGCAGCATTAAGCTCATTGATGACTGCATTGGCATCGACAGAGAGGGTCGAACCGCGCACGATGACATCAGCTTGACCACTAGGACTATCGATATTACCGATATTCGGGACATTACGACGGATCAGATTTTGCCAAGTGGCATCGATATACCAAGGCGCTACCTGTTTAACCTTCGCAGAGGTTTTACCACGTGCAATATTGGCATTAACATGTTCGCCATCACGCTGACGTAGATCCGCGTCAATCTCTAAGTTACCTGCACTGTTTTTTTGTTGATAATGTAGCGACAATCGACCGTTGAGTTTTTGCGGAGCGTAGGCTTTAAAATCAGCATAGTCGTCAGGAATCGCGCGGCGAATGTCAAAATTGCTACCAGTCGCGCGCACCTTTGCATCGAAGCTATTTTTCCAGTCTAAAATACCTTGTAATATTAGGTTTCCAGCTGGAACCTGAGCATCCAAACGATCAATGCGCAGTTGACTATTGGCAATCACTGCCCGCCCTTGATAATGCCCTGAAGGAATATCTTTGGCAGTCAGCTCAGTATTGATACGCAAACGTATCTCAGAGATGACCCCTGAGGCAGTGGCTGTGCCGCTTTTTAGGCGAATGGCTTGGCTTTCGGCATAAGGAATCAGAATGTCGTCCCATTGCAGTTTTGCCTGAAACGGTGAATCCTTATCGAGTCCTTGCACTACAAAATCACCGCTGACATCGTTATCATTGTAGCGGCTACGCACCTTACCAACGGTACGTTTTAAGCTGCCGGTAGCGGTAATATTAAGGGGATCAATGTAGGCTTTTTCTAAGGCACTGACCTCAGCAATAGCACTTAAGTCCAACGGATAGTCACCTTGCAAATCAATCTCACCTTGCAAAGCACTAACCTTGACGATATCTGCATACTGTAAATTGCCGCGACCTACCGTGACCATGCTGCCAACCCACGTCAAATCACGAGCGCTGATATCATGAATGACAATAGGATCTTTGGTCACTTGTTTATAGACAATCGTTTTTATTTTGGCTTGATCAAAACGCAGATTCACCGGTAGCTTGAGCGTTTTATAATCAAATGGCTCACCTGTTGGCGGTTTTTTATTGATAATCTCAATACGCTGAATGTCGGCATCGCGCAGATGGACTTCTTTAGCAAATACCGCACGCCAGCCTATTTTGACATAAGCTTGGTCTACCAAGATCTCAAGGTCTTCGGTCGCCTCGATATCGATATCTGTGACCAACAGACCATCACGCAAATTACCGCGCCCATATTTAAACTTAATACCCGTCTCAGCGCTAATCTTTTCTAATAAGAACTTGGTGCCTGATTCAGTACCAGCCGCATAAAAAAAGATGGCGAACATAATCGCCAGTACGATGAGCATGAGTACCAGTAGCTTGAGCAAAAAAGACAGCGGATACCAACGCCTTACAGCACGGGCATCACGTTGCGCCGGATCTTCATCCGGTGAATTATTAGGCGGGGTATTTTTGGTCAACATCACACTCAACTACGTTAAAAAAATGATTGCCAACAATCGCTAAAAACGATTGACGAGGCTCTTATAAAGGCGATCCGATAAAGAAACTCAACCTGACAGGAACACTTTCTTCTGTGACACCAGCGGCAACATCGACCCGCACCACACCAACAGGTGATGCCCAGCGAATACCAACACCAACGCCGACCTTTGTATCAGTCTCGAAGTTTTTGTCATAGGCATTACCCACGTCGGTAAAAACGGCGGCGCGAAAGCCAGGTTTAAACTCATAGTTATATTCCGCACTACCGACGGCGAGCACTTGCCCACCAGTCAGATAGCCATTGTCGATAGGCGATAAGCTCTCATAATCATAACCACGAATACTTTGATCACCGCCCGCAAAGAAGCGCAGCTTATAAGGCACTTCATAGAAATCATCGGCCCAAATATAGCCTGCATTGAGACTACCAAGTACTTGGTGCTTTTTGTCGTCGCCAAAACTATAAATACCGCTGACACCCGCCCGTACAATCGCTAAATCTGTATCGCTCAACGCCTTTTCAGCGCCTGCTTCTACAGAGTAATACTGACGGATACCACGAGTCGGATTGGTCGCACTATCCACGTCCGTTTTATTGATACCATAGCCCAATAACAGCGCTTGTTGCTTTGGTCTAGAAGACGTAAAGCGTATCGGCAGATCTTCTAAGTCCGCCTCATCAACCCCTGTCTCTAGCTCGTCTAAGCGATAACGTACAGAGTAGCTACGATTCCAGCCACTGTCACGGCGAATATTACGTGCCAATGAAGCTTTTAGCGTTCGGGTAGACAAATCAAAGTTGCCTTTGCCTTGATCGATGACCTCCTCTTCATAGGTGAGGCGCGCATCTAGCTTATCATTAAGCGGATGCTTCCACGGCCGGCTGCCATAGACCGAGACATTCTTAGTAATTCTAGAAACCTCCGTTTCTGCGCCAGCTTGATAGCCTTGACGATTGAGCAGGTTGTAATCTATCTTAGCTGTGGCGCGTACGCCGGTATCGGTACCATAACCAATACCTACTTGGGCGTCGCGTGGCTTACTGGAAGAGACAAAGACATATAGTGGGACTTTTTTACTCTCTTGCACTTGTTGCGGCGTTTTACGTCCTGCCAGCGTCGGTGGTACAAAGTTTTCATCCGCAAGAATACTCTTTTCATCTGGGAAGATTTTTTGTGCCACGTTGCTGATAGAGTCACTGATTTTACCTAAAATCGTGTCGGTCTCTTGGTCTTTTTCGTCTAATACCCGATCATCTGGCAAGCGGCTTAAGCGATTGGCTTTTTGTTTGATGGCTTGGAGTTTATCCAGTGTTTGCTCATCTGCTTCAAATTCGATGGCAGCGATATCTGCGGGATTAACTTTCTCCCCACTATTGCCACTATTAGCATCGCCATCGCTACTATTTGCTGCATCACTGTTTTGCGCAGTGTCATTTTGAACAGTACCATTTTGAACAGTACCATTTTGAACAGTGCCATTCGTATTACTGCTACTTTCTGCCCCATTATTTGCTGCGGCTACATCATCAATAATTTCTGAAGCATTGACCTCACTGTCAACATCGTCGTTGCCAGTATTACCAGCCGCATTGCCAGGCGCATTATCGAACGCTAAGGTACTGTTTTCACTGCTGTCATTGGGTGGCAAAATAGACTCGACATTGACAGTATTAAAATAACGTGTCGCTGATAAGTCGTTACTAAACTTAGTAACATCAGGGCGATAGAACGGCTCGCCGGGTTTGAAGTCAAACAACTGCTGCAACAATGACAATTCGACAGGTAGCTTATCAGGGTCGCGGGTCAACGTATTGGTCGCTGCATCATAAGTAAAGAACACCACTTCGTCGTACTCGTAGCGGTCACCAGTATTATAAACCAGCGATACATCGGCGGTATTGTCTGGCAAAATGATATCGACTGATTTGTTCAGCCAATACTGGTCAAAATAACCATAAGTGTTGCTGAGTGACTCTAGCGCCGCTTTACTGTTTTTGTAAACGCGATGATTGAATACATCGCCTTCTTGCGGTGGTAGCTCTTTTTCCAACGCTTGGTATTCTTCTTGCTCGCGACCTTCACCGCGAATTTCGATAATACGACTGTCGACAATGACCGGCTCACCTAGATCTTCAATGACAACCTCAATGACGTCACTATAAGGCTGACGTAAGCGCATGGTCACATCATAATAACCAACAGCTTGTGCGGCATCTTGTGCAGTTTGGCGCAGACGCGGTAAGGCTGCGGTAAAGTCAACGACAGATTGGACAGTGGTGTCATCAAGCGCAGCTTTGATGTTTTTAATCGGTTGCGTGTCTTCGTCTGCTTCGATGAGTTTTTGCGGCGTATTAGTCGCATCGTCAGCGGCAACTTGCTGCAAGTAAACCGTCGTCTCGACGTGCGGTAACGCTTGAGCACCGTCATTAAAAAATCGATTGTAGAGTCGCTTAACGATATTGGTTTTGTTACGAGCCATGGTTTTTGGCTTTTTGGCTTGCTCGATACTTTGATTGACGGCTTGGGTTTCGGACTGATAATCAGGCAAATAATCTTCTGGATTGATAATATCTGACTGCGTGCCCTCTCCTCCTGTCACATTGCCTGCACTTACTGACCTCTCATCATCGATCATACTATCATCGTCGTTATCAGCGCTTCCACTACTGACAGCATCGCTGACATTAATTGGCCGTGCCATGATTTCAGCAGTCTCAGCCTGTTCAGCCGCTGTCTCGCTTTTGCCCAGCGTATCGAGATTGCTCGGTGCTGGCAAATTGGTCGCATCAAGACTCACGTCTAAGCCAATAGGCGGGGTGGTATCATTTAAAGTCGCGATAGGCGCATCAAAGTCGCGGTCGTTATTACTGATGCCATTCATGTTACTGACATTGGTGTTGTTAACGTCGTTACCATTATTAATGCTGTCAATGTCTTGCGCATTCTGTCTATCCAGCGCTGCCAGCTCGCGATCAATCTCATCAGGCGTCATCATCTGATAGCCCTGCTGTTGCACTGTCGCCGCTTGCTGCTCCAAATCTTTATTTGCCACATTCGCCTGTGCGTCACTCAACTCGCCTACATCATAAAGGTCGTTATCCAAATCACTGGCATCATCGACATTATCATCATCTTGCTGAGCGTTGGCATTGCCATTTACTCTTTGAGATGGCGAATTTTGCAGGTCTTTTTCTTTAGTACCAGACTGCTTAATACCTAGGTTTTGTTCGCTATAGTCATCCAATACTGACTTATCGATGATGCCTTGTTCCACTGCTTTCTTTAGGCGCAAGGCATCTAAGGCGATATCAAGCTGTGTATCCTCAGTAGAGGAGAACTGAGGGTCTGTGCGAGGGGGTTTAGGGGTTGGCGGTTGCGGTGGCGTTACAGTATTGAAAAATGGTTGGTTGGCTGTATTTTGCGTATCACGGTTCTGACTATTAAGGTTCTGACTATCAATAATTTGACTGTTCGTATTGGCATTGGTCGTGGTGTCAGCCAATGCCGCAGGTGCGATACCAAAACCTACCAAGCTGCTCGCCAAGGCACTAAAAAGCGCTGAGCGCGTAAAATGAATACGCGGCGCAGTCTGCTGCAAATCATCCATCACGGCACATTTAACAGTATTGGTAGCAGCGCTGGCACGATTACCAGCATGAGTGTTTGAGGCTTTGTGCTGCGTAACCGACAAGTGGCGCGCTAGAGTTGAAGGCTGATGTTCCATGTATACTTATTTCCTATCACCTCACGCGGCACAAGGGAATGACGATAGCAGTCGCCAGGTTTTACCGGTGAATAAACGTAGAGCAGTTAACTGAGATTTTCTATGGCGACCGTACTTTTTTAGTGCTGGTTTTAGCGCTGAGCCTATCTCATCTGAACTTACTGACATAAGATAGGTAACTTTGAATGATACCGAGGCTTTAATCTCGCTCAAATTTTCAAAAAGTAACTTTTCAAAAGACAACCATGTAAAATTTACAAATCATAACTTAGTTAATTATGAAATCATAACTTCGGACGCATGTATTTTTGCCAAAGCCTTGCTATTATACGGCTTAATATTGATAAAACCTATGCTATATTTCGATAAGTTTTTGATACTGTTGATAATTAATGGCACCCGAATGCTGTGCTCAGCCCTTACCTCTCATCTATCAGCCGCGATCCATCTGTAGGAATTTTCATGGCCAATCAGTTTCAGTTATTTAAGCGCCGCCGTTTTAGCGCCATGTTTTTTACCCAGTTTTTGGGGGCGTTTAATGACAATATTTTTAAACAAGCACTCATATTAGTACTGACTTATACCGCTGCCAGTCAGTTGGGGATGGAAGTCAGTATCTTAAATAACTTAGCGGCAATGCTATTTATATTGCCCTACTTCCTATTTTCGGCACTGGCGGGACAAATTGCCGATAAGTTTGAAAAATCAAAGCTCACGCGCTTTATTAAGGTGCTTGAGCTGGTGATTATGGCGATTGCCGCCGTCGGCTTTGTTTTTGAATGGTACGGCTTGTTGTTTGTGGCATTGTTTTTGATGGGCACGCATTCGACCTTTTTTGGACCGATTAAATACGCTTATTTACCGCAAGCGATGAAGGAAGATGAGCTCGTCGGTGCCAACGGTCTGTTTCAGATGGGCACGTCGCTAGCCATCCTCCTTGGTATGATTATCGCCGGTGTCTTGACCCAGCTATCACAGTCGCTGTATTGGATTAGTGCCACTGTATTGGCGGTCGCTGTCTTGGGTTATTTGGCGGCTCGTTATATCCCTACCATGCCAGCCATGCAGCCGACGCTCAAAATTAATTGGAATATTTTTACCACCAGTTGGTCGACAGTACGCTACTTATACTCGCTGCCGTTTTTATTCTTCGTCATTCTTGGCAACAGCTGGTTTTGGTTTTATGGTGCGACGTTTTTGACACAAACACCAGAATTCAGCAAGGTCATTTTGCATGGCGATGAGTCGGTGGTTATTTTCCTATTAACGCTATTTTCTGTTGGCGTGTCGATTGGGTCTTTGTTATGTAAAACCTTGACCAAAAACCAAGTCAGTTTACGCTTACTGCCCTTTGGTATTGCTGGTTTAAGTATTTTTGCTATTGATTTGTATTTTTCCTTGTCAGGTCTCAACATAGACGTTAATACTGAAACATTATTAGGCATTAGTGATTTGTTTGGTATGAGCGGCAGTTGGCGCGTATTTGCCGACTTGTTCTTTTTAGGCTTTAGTGGCGGTTTATATATCGTGCCTTTATATGCGTCTATGCAGGCTTATGCGCCCAAAAGTCATCGCGCGCGTATCGTCGGTGCCAACAATATTTTTAATGCCATATTTATGGTCAGCTCAGCGATTTTTGCGATTGTGGTGCTCAACACCTTAGGATTGACGCTACCGCAATTATTTTTGGTTACGGGTGTGCTAAACATTGCTTTTGGCGCGTTTTTATATATTAAGCTTAATAAACACGTGCAGCATGCGGTCATACATACTAATGATGACGAGCTTAGCCGACAAGACTAAATGCCTAGAAGATCTAGCGATTATGAGTAGCGTTGGTGTTCACTAAATCATGCAGCCGATAATAGTGGTGCCGATAATTTATATTGTTTGCTATAGTAATGTGCATGAACAGAATATTGCTGCTTTAAAAAGCAAATATCAGCAATATCTTAATAAGAAGTTTTTTGATAACAATTAAAGCCATCAGGAGTGAATCATGGCCCTGCGTCCTTTATCCAAAATTGACCAGCTATTACTTGGGGTTGACAAGGCACTGCGAGCGGTTGTTCCGCATTCTAATCCCAGTACTCGCCCATTGCCCGTCAGTAATGACGAGATTCCTGAGCTGACCATTACCGAAGCGCGTCACGTGGCAGGATTGATGCGCATCAATCATACTGGTGAAGTATGTGCGCAAGGCCTGTATCATGGTCAAGCCTTTACCGCTAAAGACACTGGCGTCAAACAAGCCATGCAGCATTCAGCCGAAGAAGAAGTCGATCATCTGGTGTGGTGCGAAACACGGTTAAAGGAATTGGGCAGTCATGCTAGCCTATTCACCCCATTGTGGTATGGCATGTCTTTCGGTCTTGGCGCGGTCGCAGGGGCTATCTCTAACGAGTTTAGTTTGGGATTTGTCGCTGAAACCGAAGCACAAGTCAGCGAGCATCTGCAAGATCACATTGGACAATTACCCGTGCATGATCAACGCTCAAGAGAAATACTGGCACAAATGGATATTGAAGAATGTCACCATCGCGAGCTGGCGCTAGCAAGTGGCGGCGCAGCTCTTTCACCACCGGTGCGTCAGACCATGCGCTGGATGGCCAATCGGATGAAAGCCACGGCTTATCATCTATAAATGAATAGCGAGTAGCGCCTCTCATCGGGTTTATTGAATCAGGTAATTTAACAATCCTACTACTGATAGCATTGAGCTTAATTTGCTAGGGTATTAAAAATTTGTTCGATTTTGCTTCAATAATATAAAAAATTTCTAAGCATACAAAATAGCGTCGATAATACAAAACAACTATCAATCGATTGTAAATAACGACTTAATAAACAAGGTAACGACTTTTATGAAAGCCATCAACCAATCCAGCTTGTCTAGCAATGCTACCAAAGCGCCTACATTTGCGACCCTAACCGCATTAGCCGCTGCCTGTGCACTGATGTTGTCTGCCCCTGTCAACGCTGCCGAAGCGGATAGCAGCGCTAACGCTAGCACCACTGCTACGAACCCTGCTGTCCCTAGTGCCATGGATTCAAGCAGACGTGTCATTCGTCTCGCTAAACCAAACGCTACTGCTACTGCCAATACGGCTCAAACCGACGCAGCGGCAAATATGGCAACAACAAATAGCGTTCCGCCAAACAGCATTCAGCAAAGCAGCTCGCAACAAAACAACATGCCATCTAATACTACACAGGCACAAGAGCCAGCACAATCAACTGCACAAGCCAATACTGTGCGAGAGCGAGCACAAGCACAAGCACAAGCACAAGCAGCAGTTAATGCTGCGAGCGCGCAAGTGCAAGTGCAAGCGACAACTAAAATACCTGACACCGCAGAGCTAACAGGTACTACTAGGGTATATGAGCGTGGTCCAATGACTGCTACTGGCATTGATCTTCGTGGTGGTCAGTTGCCCAATATCCCAACACCGCAAGTACAACTTTCAAGCGTTAGCTTTGTACCGACGGTCTTAGTTCCACAGCAGCAAGGCTTGGGTACTGATAAGCTCGACGTTAGCTTGCTAGATGACTTTATCGAAGATGTCTCTCCTAACGCCCGTCACTATCCACCGAACTTCCCTAACCGCTCACAACGTCACTATACTCGTGAAAAAATCAAAGTATTGACTGAATGGATTGAGCCTTATGCCCAATCGCCAAACGCCTCTTATGACGTGCTGATTCGAGCGGCTAAGCTCAATGGTATGGGTCGTAACTTAGATTTAGGTTCAGACTATACGGTACGTGGCGGCAAATATGTCGACCGTGCTATCAAAATCAAACCTGACAGTGGTGAAGCCAACTTCTTATACGGCATGATGCTGTCAGAAGGTGGCGGCTTTAAAGAAGGTCAAAAATATCTAGACCGAGCCGTCTCATTGGGCTATACCGAAGCAGAACAAAGCTTGGCGCAGTCAGATTTATTGAGCGATCGCCGCGACAACGCTCTAGAACGTTTGCGTCGTCTTGAGCAACAAGTGCCTAATAATACCGTTATTCGTCAACAAATTAAGCTCGTTGAAGATGGTAAGTTTTATATTTGGGATATCCCAGCACCTGACATCGATGTAAAACCAGGGGCATAAACTCAGTTGTAAACATTATTCATTAGTAATAGTGACTTATAGTGTTATTATTGACTTATTAAAAAATGATTTGAGAGTAAAGCATATAGTGCCTTCTTTTTATATTGGTTTAGTATCAATAGGAAAAGAAGGCTTTTTTTGCAGATGATTTCTCGTTCAGCCAGTCTTATTTAATTAACTTCGCCAAAGTCGTTGCCAATGATTGTCGCTCCCTATCAATCACTGCCATTCACTATCAATATCCCCTTAGCCCCAAATCTGTTCGATAATCTAGGGCGTGTCCTCATTTTAGGTTAAAAGTTTGATACCCCATTACGCTTATTTTATCTTGTCCATTAGCGACGGCATTTGACTGTGAAGTTTCAAATATAATAGGGCGTGTTGAACATTCGATCATGGCACTGACAGAGACTGTTTTTTAGGCGATTCAAAGATAAAAATAGTAAGTTTAGTCATTCTAAGCGCCTCTTTTTATCAAAGAATCAGCAAAAAATAGTCCTGTCCTTTTAGGCTGATGCTAAAATTGCCCCATACTGTGTTGCAAGTCTAGCTAAGATATCAACATAATCTTCGACTTGCGCCGTGTCTGGAACAATTTTAGCGATCAGCAGTGTTCATTTATGAATGTTCAACACGCCCTAGTGAAATCCAAAAAGTTACGCTACACTCATCCTGTTATACTGACTACTTATAGTCAATATATTCTAAAAGCACGACGGTATTGCTGATATCAATTTTTTATAGGCTCTGTCTGGTGGCCTCTGTCTGCGTAGGCACAGCAAGCAAGAAAAATGGATATCAACAGTGCATAATGGTTCGATATTATGTTTCACTCACTATATCTATCTTATAGGCTTGACTATTATTTACTGGAATCCCCTATGACTTTCGCTCGCTCTGTCAGCAATCCGGCCACACACGCTATTAAAAAAACAAAGCCTGTCATTCTATTAGGGCTAATAACAGCCGTGGCGCTACTACCTGCCTGTAGTACAGTTTCTGTGACACAACAAGCCTCAGCAAAGACCATTTCTGCACAGCGTGGCAATATCGTCACAGACGATGAGCTCAGTAGCGACACAGCATCGGCTTTATTGTCAGCAGGACTTAATGAGCAGGCCTGTTTTCAGCAGTTTGACTTGTGCTTGACGCAGCTTACTGACAGTATGCTTAATGAACATTATCGTCCAGCGCTGTCCGTTTTTGCCGAGTTACATTACGCCAAAGCTCGCCAGCTTGCCGAGTCTAAAGAGTGTCAGAATACGCTCGCCCGTCCGCCGCTTGATCCTTATTATGCCAATGCACCTCTGAGCGATGATGAGGCTAAAGAGCAGCAGAAAAATACAGATGCCTGCTTGATTAGTTATCAAGGTCGACTATTCGATGCCATTAAGTTCAGCTATACCTATCTGTTTTATGACAGTTTAGCGCATGATTTTGAAGGGGCAGATAAAGCAAAAAGCCAAGCTCAGGCCAAAAACCGCATTCCAACTGACATCGATATCCAAACCCAAGACATTTATAACTCAGCCAGCAATGACGTCATTACCCAGCTATATCAGTCGGTAGATGGCGCAAATAAACTCATGGGCAATACCAAAGTAGAGTATCTACCGATGAGCACCACTGTGCCCGATACTGGCAGCCAAGGTGCTATTGCAAACCATGCACCTTTAAAGGGTAAGCCTACTGACCAAGTCAAGGTCATGAAGGTACAAGTAGACCGCTATGATCTCAATATTTTTCTGCCTAACGAAAGTAACTACCTTCAAAATGCGCAAAAGCAAACCTCAGCGCTCGCCGATTTGGTGTCCACTTATGATCTACGTCTCTCGGGTCTTAACTCAATCAGTAAGCGCCCAGGACTGGGGATTAGCTTAGTCGCGTCACTGAATGATCGCTATACCACCACTGTGCGTCAGCTCTTGGTTTCATCGCTGTCGGGACGACTGAATAAAGACACGGTCGATGGCAAAAAGGATGATAGTGCGCCCAGCTCACGCATTTACCCCACGGGTCATTTATTGATGACGGGCCTAATTAAGCCCGCTGGCGATAGCATACTGGATACGCTCAGCAGTCATCAGCTCGATATCCACTTATACAACCCTCATCGTAGCGAGAGCGCCACTATCTTGGGTGATAACTATCCACTGGCGGCGAACTTCTCTGCCGGTTATGGACTATGGCTGGCAGAAAACCAGCTCGATGGCGTTGGTTACTTAAATCTAATCACCCGCCAGAAAGAAGCCAGCTTACCCAAACTGTTTATGCTAGAGCCTTACGATCCTGATAAACGGGTCATCATTATGGTGCATGGCTTGGCGTCTAGCCCCGCCACGTGGGTAAATTTGACCAACGATATTTTTAATGATGATAAGTTGCGCGATAATTATCAAGTGTGGCAGGTTTTTTATCCGACCAATTTACCTATTTTAGAGAACCGCTATCAAATTCAGGAGCTGATCAAGAGCACTTATCAGCAGACCGATCCTCAAGGAGGCAACCGTGCTAGCAAAAACAGCGTCATTATCAGTCACAGTATGGGCGGTATCATCTCTCGCATGATGCTGTCTGATGATAATCTTGCCAATAACTTAGACGCTTTAGAGGATAAAGACTTGCTCGAAAACAGCAGTAAACGCCAAGTCGATGAGATGCTAAAACAAGCCTTTGCTAATGATGAGCTGCGCAACCGTTTTGAGCTACATAGGCTGCCACAGGTCGACACTGCTATCTTTTTATCCTCGCCCTTTCAAGGTACCGACTACGCTGATCGCTGGTTTACTCGAGCACTACGCCGCATCGTTTATTTACCGGTTGGCTTGGTAAAGACCCTCACTGATAACTTGGCTACTCTCGCCATTCAAGGGGATTTGGCACAAAATCCTTTAGGTGCACTGTACCTACAGAACGGTGCCAGTCAGTTAAGCGATAAATCGTCTTTTATTCAGCTGACCAAAGATATCAAGATCAATGACGACATTACTTATCATTCGATCATCGCTAACAATGATGCCGACATCACTAGAGGCTTGGCGCAAATGCAGCCCGGCGGTGCAAGAATTGACTTATCTCAAGAGATATTAGAAGACAACAGCGAGAGTGCGCGCACAAATGATGGCCCCAAACCTGCATCTGAGTCAACCAATAAGCCCCTCGTCGCTGCGGTGACTGTCGATGAAGATATTAGCCAAGCACTGACCGAGCGCTTATCAGATGGTATCGTTCCTTACACCAGCGCCCATCTCGAAGGCGCCACCTCAGAAACCATCATCACAGGTGGTCATAGTATTCAAGAAAATCCGCAGACCGTGTTGACCCTGCGACGGATTTTGCATCAACAATTGCAGCAATGAGGCTCGTCTAATTGACAAGATACTGACTAGGGCGTGTCCTCATTTTAAAAATGGTATTGATAATAAATACTAAACACCCTCTATGCTTTTGGGCTATGTTCATTTATCGACAGGGTATTTCTTCAAGTAAGTTTTGGTGACTGGTAGGTGTGCGACCAGTCCCATAGGTAACTTGCGTGTGTACTTAGGGTGGCGCATACTACATTCATTGTAAATGACAGTAATATATTAATTTATAGGGATATAAATTACTTCATTCAGCTAGACAGTATTAGCTCAGCCGCATTTGATAAATTGATAGTGGTTGCTAACTAATACTGAGCCATTGCCCGTAACACTTATCATCCTGATTTACGGACAGCTACTTAAGCGTGTCATGGAAGCCTGCGCTATTCAGCTAACAGATAAAGGTAACCGTTTATGTTCGCTACATTTATGATTGACCAGCTTGATGCGCTGATGCTCGCGCGAATTCAATTTGCTTTTGTTATCTCATGGCATATTGTCTTTCCAGCTTTTTCCATCGGTCTTGCCAGCTTTCTAACGGTCTTAGAGTTCCGCTGGCTCAAAACTGGTGAGCCTATTTATGCCGAAGTTTATAAGCACTGGGTCAAGATATTTGCCGTAGTGTTTGGGATGGGTGTAGTATCGGGCGTGGTAATGTCTTACCAATTCGGTACTAACTGGGCCGTATTTTCTGATAAAGCCGGTAACGTCATAGGCCCACTACTTGCCTACGAAGTATTGACCGCCTTTTTCTTAGAAGCGTCGTTCTTAGGCATTATGCTGTTTGGTTGGGGTCGCGTCAGTAAACGCATGCACCTTGCTTCAACAGCGATTGTCGCTATTGGTACGCTAATATCTGGTTTTTGGATTTTGGCTGCCAACAGCTTTATGCAGACGCCGCAGGGCTTTATGGTCGGTGCTGATGGTTTGCTCTATCCAACCAATTGGCTTGAAATTATCTTTAACCCCTCATTCCCTTACCGTTACGCGCATATGATGACTGCGGCATTTTTGACCACAGCTTTCGTTATCGGTGGTATCGGTGCGTATTATCTGCAATCCAAAAAGCATGTTGAACATCGCAAACATGGTCGTGTCATGCTCGGCATGGCGATGGTCATGGCCATCTTTGTTGCGCCAGCACAAATATTTATTGGCGATATGCATGGTCTAAATACTCTAGAACATCAACCTGCTAAAGTCGCAGCGATGGAAGGTCTGTGGGAAAATGAGCGCGGTGCACCGCTTGTCTTATTCGGTATTCCAGATCAAAAAGCAGAAAAAAACCATTATGAAATTAAAATCCCTTATGTCTCGGGCTTAATTTTAACGCATTCATTAGACGGCGAAGTTAAAGGCCTTAAAAACTGGGCGCCAGAAGATCGGCCCTACGTTCCTATCGTCTTTTGGTCATTCCGCGTTATGGTGGCTATCGGTACATTAATGCTGCTTGTTGGTCTATTTAGCCTTTATAAATACTTTAAAAAACAACAATTCGATCCTGAAAGCAAATGGTTCCACCGTGCGTGGATGATGATGACGCCGCTTGGTTTTATCGCGATACTCGCCGGTTGGTTTGTGACCGAAACTGGTCGTCAGCCATGGACAGTATATGGGGTGATTCGTACTGCTGAGAGCATGTCACCGGTTGCAGCACAGCAAGTCGCAACGACACTTATAGGATTTATTGTGCTGTACGTCTTTGTATTTGGTGCAGGCAGTTTTTATATCTTACGCCTGATTGCTAAAGGTCCACAACCTTATGAAGATCCAGCAGATGACAACTTCTATGAGCATTCTATCACTGAAGGTCAAGGTCGCACGTTAAGTGGTGATAGTAACGTCAGTGAGAAAGTAGAAGATTTGGATAAACCTGCCGATGACGTCGATGATGGAGGGTTACGCTAATGTTTAACTACGGTGATGTATTAGATTTACCTTTAATTTGGGGCGGATTAATTGCCCTATCCGTCTTCATCTATGTCCTGTTGGATGGTTTTGACTTAGGCTGTGGTATTTTGTTCCCCTTTGCCGGCTCAGACAAAAACCGTAGCCGTATGATGAACTCTATTGCTCCCTTTTGGGATGGTAATGAGACTTGGTTGGTATTGGGTGGTGGTGGTTTGTTCGCTGCTTTCCCAGTGGCTTATGGCATCATCATGACCGGTTTATACCTGCCTGTGACTGCCATGCTATTTGGTCTTATTATGCGCGGAGTGGCGTTTGAGTTCCGTTTCAAAGCCTCTTCACGTCGTCATGTATGGGATACGTTCTTTTTCGTCGGCTCAGTAGTGGCGACATTCTCGCAGGGTATTATGCTTGGGGCGTTGGTGCAAGGCTTAGAGGCGAGCAATCGTCTGTATACTGGTGGTCCATTTGACTGGTTCACCCCCTTCTCTATCGTCTGCGGCTTTGCCCTGATAGTCGGTTATGCCTTGCTTGGCTCTACGTGGTTAATCATTAAAACCGAACACAAGCTGCAAGTATGGGCACGTAAAGTGTCTGGTTGGATATTATCGGCATTGGTATTGGCGATGATTGTCGTTACCGTGTTTATGTATTTTTCAGATATCGAAGCCCTCGAGGGTTGGTTTAGTTTGCCGGGTGCGTTATATCTAGCGCCAATGCCAGTTATCGTGCTGCTGCTATTCTTTTTCATGCGTAAGGATTTACGGACTGAGCGTGAATATCGCCCCTTCTTAATGACCGTTGCGCTGTTCTTGATGGGTTATATTGGCGTCTGTACAGCGTTGTTCCCTTATATAGTACCGTACCAAATGACTATCTATGAAGCGGCCGCTGCTGATACATCGCTGTCCTTTATGCTCATTGGTGCGGGTATTATGTTGCCGATTATCTTGAGTTATACCGCTTTTGCCTATTACACATTTAAGGGTAAAACGGATCACGAGCATATGTATTAACGGCTATATGTTAAGGAGAATCAGCCTTCGCTACTATTACTATTCTTGGTAGCGAACGCTTAAGATCATTAGCGCCTTAATACGTCACTGGGAGACGATTATGAAAAAACTCAGCAAAAAACAATCACAATGGGCATGGTTCATTGGTCTATATATAGCAGGATTTGCCGTTATTTTTACCATTGCCCAATTAATAAAGTTGGCAATGGGCGTGTAAAACCTGCCCTATTTCGCTAAACAAAAGCGCCGCATTGATTGTAAATCAATGCGGCGCTTTTTATGATCTTCGTTAAAGTAAGATTGATTGAAGTAAGATCTATTAAAGAATTATTAATTAATATTAATATCCCCTAAAGTTATGCACCGCGGTGGTTAGCCACGCCATGACTGTCAATAAATTCGTTGACCTGCGTTAAGCGCTCAGGTGTACCCACGTCTATCCAATTATCACGAATAACTTCCGCCGTAATCTGGAACTTAAGCATCGCTTGCTTAAGCAGAGGCGCTAGCGCAGCGGGTTGCCCGCTTACCAGCCCATCGACCAATCGTGGCGACATTACACTAATACCAGCAAAGGTATATTTGTCTGCATCACCAATTGGCTGCTCACTAGCCAGACCATTATTGAGCGCAAAATCACCACCGTTATTATGCTCTGGATTGTCAATCAACAATAGATGCGCCCGTTGATCAGCACCCAGCTCATAATCCTGCAACTGAGCAAAATTATACGTCGTCCAGACATCGGAGTTGACTAAGATAAATGGCTCGTCTTGTAACTTACCTGTTTGTAACGCTTGAAAAATTCCACCAGCGGTCTCTAAAGGTTCGTCATCTTCTCGTGACCAGTGCAACTTGACCCCGTAATCGCTACCATCACCCAAGGTATCCATAAGCTTGTCAGCAAGCCACGAGGCATTAATCGTAATATCAGTAATCCCCGCTGCTTGCAGTGCCTTAATATGCCAGACAATCAGCGGCTGACCGCCTACCTCGACTAATGGTTTGGGCGTCTCAAGTGTCAACGGACGCAAGCGCGTTCCCTTGCCAGCAGCTAAAATCATTGCTTGCGTAATGGTAGACATGCACGCTCCTTATTCAATTTATAATGATAGTGATAGTGATAGTGATAGTGATAGACGCAGCTTATTAGCCCTTTTTATAACGAGTCAAACTTATCTTTATAAGCCGGTAATACCGTGTCTTTTAGCCATTGATTAAATGGCAGTAGCGCTTGCTTCATCGATTCATTACCATGCTCAGCAAGCCAATTTAGCTCAAGTACTAGATCTCGCATGACTTTGGGAATATCAGCCAAATAACGGTCTTTACCATCGCGCTTAGACAAACGGATAAAAATCCCTAATACTTTGAGATGCCGCTGCACGCCCATCACATTCATATCATTTTCAAGCTGCTCAACACTATCGGCGGTGGTGAGCGCTGCTTGCTGCTGCAATTGCCAAAAGTCACGAATCCAGTCAGATATTTGATGCTCTGACCACTCAACATAAGCATCACGCAACAATGACACCAAATCATAAGTGTAAGAGCCGATCACCGCATCTTGAAAATCTATCACGCCCAAACGCGTGGGGTCGGCTTGGTCTTGCATAAGATTGCGGCTGTGATAATCACGATGCACAATCACTGCAGGCTGCTGTAAAATCTCTTGTATCAATACCGTTTTTACGTTATTCCATAAGTCCTGATTCAGCTCTACATCAATATAGGGGATAAACCAATCGCTAAATAAATCCATCTCGCGGTTCAGTAATGCTGTGTCATAATCGGGCAATTGGTGCTGCACTCTGGCAGTCTCTACTGGCACAGTCTGTAGGGAAACCAAGGTCTGCATGGCCAATTGATAATAATCGTTGATCTGTTCAGGCGTCGCCTCGACGAGTAAATGGGCAAACTCAATCGTACCAAAGTCTTGTAACACCAAAAAGCCTTTTGCCACGTCTTGCGCAACCAGCGTTGGCACATTGATGGCGGGTGTCATTAGCTTCGCAACATTAATAAACTGCTGCAAGGCGTCTTGCTCATCAGCAGAATCCATGACAATATAACGCGCAGTGTCAGCATCGTTATCAACCAATTGGATACGGTGATATTGGCGGGCACTTGCGTCACCAGGCAAACTGTCGAGCACAAACTCTCGGTCGATGAACACTTGTTGCAACCAATTCTCTAGCTGCTGTTGGCGGTTATTCCTATCGTTCAGAGTGGCATTCAGAGGGGTATTTAAAGGCATGGTATCAGTCATAGAGGGCATCGCAGGTTAAATATAAGTCATAAATCATTAAAGTAGTGATAAGTCAGGCAAAACCTTGCTAAAATAGTGGCAGCTTGATTGACAGTATCTGTTGTAATATAGGTATTGACACATAGTTTTATCAACGCGCTAAGCAATAATCTAAAAAACGGCTTGGCGATGTTATAAATTTTGGTAAATAGTGTAGCTGATTTGGTTTTTTTTGACTATGATTAGTCGTCATTATATGTAAAACACCCAAATTTTTGAGATTATATGATTAGTTCCTGATTTTTTAATCATTAATGAGCCGCTAAATATAGCTAAAATACGGCTACTAAACTAAATATCGTCATTCAATAGGCTCTGCAATCATAGGTGTGCCCTTGTTATATTCTCCGCTTTACCAAAGCATCCGTTTGGTTTTATTTGGTGCCTTAGGCTTATCAAGTTTGACCGTCAGCGCAGCACTTACCAATGCTGACGCACAGACGACCGCATCTTTGCCCGCTGATACTACCAGCAGTTATGTCTCTGACCTAACCGGCGATATCAATACCGACGCCAATACCAATGTCAACGCTAATGTCAACGCCATCAATCAAGACATTAGTTACCAGCGTGCCGCTGCGCAGAGTAGTGTTTATGAAGCAGGCGAAGAGACTGTAAATGCTGCCTCTGAGAGCAGTAATCTTGACTTAGATACTGGCAGCACCCTCGATAATGGCAATTTAGACATCACTGAAATCGCTAACAATAGTGATGACGATGCACAAGCTCAGGCACAAACGCAGAAAAAACCCTTAGCGGCTGTCAGCGACAATGATGCAATCGATACCAGTGACGAGAGTATTCAAGACAGTTTACGGCGTTTGGCAGAATTTTATGAGCTCACCCCTGATACTGACTTATCAACGCAAAACGCTAGTGACAAACCCGTAGAGTCTGAAGATGACACTATCCAGAACACCCTAACACCTGCCACGCAAACCATCCCAAAAGTAGGCAAAAACTTGCGCCTACTGCCGAATGCTGTCGATAGTGCGCAACGCTGTGAAGGTCAATGGGTCTACCCACAGCAAAACGCTAATTATCAGCGCGCCGTCAATGAAGCGGCAATGGATAGTGGCCAGACGGCAACCAATCTAAATGGTGTGGCTAATAATCAGGCGCCTTTATTTGCAGAGTCTGATTATGGATATTATGACAATGTCGACTATGCCGAGCTCTCTGGTAATGTGATTGTCGATCAAGGAACTCAGCATATTGAAGCCGATAAAATCGTGCTGGACTTAAGCAGTGGTGTTACCGCAGCGCAAGGCAAAGTAATGTTCACCGATCAAGCGACTGGTGCGCAAGTAACGCGTGCCAATCCTCAAACCAATACCCAAAATGCTGCTACAGGCAATATCACCGAGCAGGCGGCAAAAGGCGGTCTCATCGGCGTCGCAGACAGTCTGGCTTACAATACCGAAACGGGACAGTCAACCGCCAATGATGTGGCATTTGCTAGCGTAGAACTGCAAGCACATGGCTATGCCAAACGCCTCAACCGACCTAACGACAGCCAGTATGAGCTTGATCGAGTCATGTTCAGTACCTGCCCACCAACTGACCGTAAATGGCAATTTGATGCCAAAAGCATTGATTTAGATACTGAGACAGGTCGCGGTAAAGCTTACAATACTACTTTCCGTATTGCAGATGTTCCGGTGTTTTATCTGCCTTATTTTAACTTCCCCATAGACAGTCGGCGCAGTACGGGGTTTTTATTACCGAATGCGAGTGTCAGTAGTAAAAGCGGACTTGAGGTTGATATCCCATACTATCTCAATTTGTCACCTAATTATGATGCGACGATCAATACACATATCTACAGCGATCGCAACCCGATGCTCGCAGGTGAGTTTCGCTATTTGACTGAAAATTATGGCGAAGGAATTTTTAACGGCTCGTATTTGCCGAACGACAAAGAGTATAACGACGAAGATCGCGCCAGTTTTTTTTATGATCATTACTGGTCATCAAATAGTATTCCACGCTTAAGTGGCGATGCTAAATACAGCTATGTGTCGGATGAAGATTATATTAACGACTTTGACACCCTAGGCTTATCAGACAATACTTTAAACTTACCGCGCCGTGCTCGACTTAATTATTATAATGACTATGTGAACGGTGAATTAAAAGTCGAAACCTTCCAAACGCTCAATGCTTTTACCGACAATGGTCAGCCATTACAAGACAAAGACAAGCCATATTCACGTTTACCACAGCTCAAACTTGATTACCGATTGCCTTGGGCAGAGCGTTTTGATATTACGGGTGTCCATGATTCTGCTTATTTCAAAAAATCTATCGATGATGGTTCTGAAAATGAAAAAAGCGGTGCGCGAATCTATAATAAAATTAGCGCCGCTTATCCGATGGAAAAGTCATGGGGTTATATCAAGCCCAAAGTCAGCCTACAACACCTGTATACCTCTTACGATGAGGACAGCTTAGCGGACAATCAACTCAATGATCAAGATGGTAGCCAATCGGTATTTGTGCCGCAAGCCAGTATTGACGCAGGTCTAAACTTCTATCAAGCAGGCTCACCTTTTGGGGCTTTTGACGATACGCTGGGTGGCTATCGCCTATTAAGTCCGCGCTTGAAATACACCTACTCACCGTTTAAAAACCAAAACGACATCCCTAACTTTAACACTCGTATTGCTTCCATTAACTACGAGCAGTTGTTTTCGGACAGTTGGTTTTTAGGGCATGATCGCTTGCAAGATTTGCATTCTATTACCCCTGGGGTTAATTATCGTTACATCGACGCAACGGGTGTGACACGTTTTGATGGTAGCATTGCTGAGCAGTTTTATATCGATGATGGGCGCGTCACCCTTGAAAACCAGCAACCCGTTTTTAGATCTTCCTCTTCTGGAATGGTCTGGGATACCAGTACGCAACCTTATAATAATGTTTGGGTGGATGTTAGCGGCGCGCTCACTGACAGTTATGACTTGAACTATATTACGACTGAATTGCGTTATCAGCCATCAGATAACAGCTTGTTTAATATCGGATTTGTGAAGCGCCAGCGCGATGAAAATACCAATCAGTTGCCGCTATCAGCTTTTACTGCCTCAGCTGTTTTCCCAATCAACAATAGCTGGCGAGTATTGGCTCAAGGTCAATATGATTATAATCGTAATAAAATGCTCGATTCGTTGGTCGGCATCGATTATGAGGATTGCTGTTTTGGTTTTGCCGTTTATGGTCGTCGTTACTATAATGACTTGAACGTCAGAGACAAACCAACACAAGCGATTATGGCAGAGATTAGATTGAACGGTCTTGGTAGCAATAACAGCCGTTTGACACGATTGCTCGCTGATAAAGTTTTGGGCTTTGAACCTGTCCAAACTGCATGGAAAGACTAAAAAGCGTAAATAATGCTATATTAAATCATTGTTTTCGTTACTACTTACACAACCTTGTTCGTAATCCTATTATGGACAACCTTATACAGTATTTGCTTATTAAAAGTATTGGATAGCGTTGACCGACTACCATCCGATGCGATGACATTGATGAGGAGCATCATGAGATTTTTTTCTTTACGTCAGACCAGCCGAGCTGTACTGCTTTCTATGAGTATGAGTGCAGGCTTTTTACTTAGTTTCAGTGCTCAAGCTGCTACCGTTAATGCTGCAAAAGCACCAACGCCTAAAGCAAACGCTGCTGCTGAGCAAAGTAACGTCAATCGCTTGACCCCAGCCAACAGTACCGATGGTATCATTGCTTTAGTCAATGAAAACGCTATCTTAAAAAGCGACTTGATGGACGCAATCACCCAGACCCAAGCACGCGCCCAAGCGGCTGGTGAGCCGATTGCCAATTCAGCACAGCTACAGTCTGAAGTATTAAATGCTCTCATCTTGCGTGAACTACAACTGTCATTGGTTAAACGCGTCGGTCTAAATCCTGATGAAGCTGAGATTAATCAGCGTCTTGGTCAAATCGCTCAAGCTGAAGGGCTTGGTAGTATCGCCGCTTTGCAGCAACGCCTAGATGCCGCGCAGCCCGGAAGCTATGCGACCCTGCGTGCTAAGCTGATTGAAGATGCTGCGATTCAGTCTCTACAACAACGTCAAATCAGCAATCGTGTACGTATTAGCGAGCAGGATATCGATGCATTTTTGGCCTCTCCAGAAGCCAAGCGCCTAAACCAAAGCGAATACCAGACCGTCCATGTACGCGTGCCTTATATGGATGACTACAGCCGACTGTCAGAAGCTCAGCGTGAAGAAGCACTCAAAGTAGCACAAGCACTACGTGCGCGCTTGCTAGAGCCCAATGTCGACGTGGCTGCAGCCGTTACTGCCAGCCAAGGTAGCTACCCTATTCCAATACAAGGTGGCGATATGGGCTTTCATAAAGCCGCCGCTCTCCCGACTGAGCTATCGAGCGAGATTACCAAGCTTGATGTCGGCGCAGTAAGTGCCCCATTAGTGACGCCAGAAGGCATTGATATCATTAAGCTCGCTGATAAAAAAGACAGTGATAAAATGCTTGTGCCGCAGTGGCATACGCGTCATATCTTAATCAAAGTAGATGAGCTACAAACGGATGCGCTTGCTGAGCAAAAGATTAATGATCTGTATGAGCAACTGCGCAGCGGTGCTGACTTTGCTGGTCTGGCATCGACCTATTCAGACGACCCAGGTTCTGCAGGACGTGGTGGCGATCTAAATTGGGTAAGTGCAGACGATATGGTTGGACCGTTTGAAGCAGTGATGAAAAATACAGCAGTCGGTGATTATTCTGCGCCTTTTAAAACCCAGTTTGGCTGGCATATCCTAAAAGTAGAAGGTCAGCGCCAAGAAGATGTTAGTGAACAATATCGCCGTAGCATGGCACGTCAAGCGTTATATCAACGTCTAGCACCGCAAGCCAAAGAAGACTGGCTACAAGAGCTACGCGCCGGTGCTTACATCCAAGTACTTGGTTAATATCTTAGCAATGCGCTAATAAGTGGCATCTTAGTAAAAATAGTTGAATAAAAAGGGTATATGCCAATGCATGTACCCCTTTTTGTATTAATAACTCATAGGTGTTTTTTCTTCTTACCTAGGAAAGCCTGTTTTTGTTCTTAGTAAATTACTTAGAAAGTTGGATATAGTGAGTGAAAAGTAATATTGATACATCATGCACTGCTGATATCATTTGATATGCTAGAAACTGCTACTTTACTTATCAGCTCATAATAATATACAAAGAAAAGCCCCGAACCTAGGGCGATTGGTTCGGGGCTATGGCGCTTCATGTTATTATTATTTCTTCCATTCTGACTTATCCTAAGTCGTAAACAGTAACTTATAAGACAGCGGGCTGACCTGTGCTTGGATTGTCACTGCCTCAACACTGCATCCTTGCCTATCCTTGTGTTGATGATTGTATTGTAGGGCAATTGGTTAGAGACCACTAGAGGCTAAAGACCTTATTTGACGTAAGCATTTGCTTACGTTTTGAGAAAGCCTATTGGCGTAGCCCTTAAGACTATAAAGGTTTAGCGAAAATACTAGGACATTCTCTAACTACGACTGCTCTGCTACATGCTCTTTTGAGACTTTACAACCTTCTTTTTTGCCAGCTTCGATTTTATTTTCTGTTTCTTTAACATCTTCTGCATTAGCAGTAGGAGCATTTTGCTCTTGATTGCTGGCTTCTTCTGGCTCATATTGCAAGGTCGTCATGACCGGAAAATGATCGGAGCCAATAGAGGGCAAACGTCTGATATCAACCACGGTAAAGCAAGCACTATGGAAGATATGATCAAGCGCCCAACGTAAAAACGGATAATTGACATGGAAGGTATTGATAAAGTGACGACCAATACGAGGATCTAGTAGACCTGAGATACGTTGGAAGCGGCGCGTTGTCTTTGACCAAGCCACATCATTAAGATCGCCAGCAAGTATCGCCGTTTGCTCATTTTCTTTGATATGTTTGCCAACCATAAGCAGCTCTGCATCACGAGTCGTTGATTTATCCGCTTCCGTCGGGCTTGGCGGCATAGGATGCAAACAATATAACCAAATCACTCGTCCGCTTTGTAAGCGCAGCTGCGTGTGGATAGAGGGAATATCATCAATCATTAAATATTTGACTTTAGGATCTATCAGCTCAAGCTTAGAATACAGATGCATGCCGTACAGATTATCCAGCGGTACTTTTACGGTATACGGATAGTCTGGCTCAATTTGCTGCAGGGCTTTTTCCCACTTATTATCACTTTCTAGGGTAATTAAAATATCCGGCTGTCTTTGCTTGACTAAATCGACCAGTTTTTGCGTTTCGTCATTAGGGGTTAAGACATTTGATACCATAATTTTGAGTTGATGATCTTCGCCATCTGGCTTGTCCTTGGCACTTTGCACTTCTTTTTTCCACAATTTGGTATAAGGGAGTACCATTCTCAGCTGAAAGGCCAAAGTCAGGCTTAAGATGACAAATAACAGCCACTGCCCCAGCTGCCATTGTGACCAAAATGCGAGCATGCCAACCCAAGCAACGACGCCCAGCACCATTATTTGAATACGAGGAAACTCAACGCCGCGCACCCACCAGTTATCAAGAGGCAACAAACCCCAAATCGTCACAAACGCGATGAAACCAGCTAAACACTGCGCGCCATAATATAAGAGGGAAAGATCCATAATGTGTAGTAACCGTTTATTAAGTGGATGATCAAACCAATGATTCTTATACTCATCGTTCGTTAATGACTAACGCTTGTATGATTATCTAAGTCAATCGTAGGTGCTTACTTTAGCATTTCATAACACTATCGCCTACTATTGAGCCTTAATTATGCGCAGCTGAGCATAAAACGTTACAATTTCAACTGATATAAAACAGTGAGCTTGTTATATTTTTCATCACTCTTATTGCTCCTGTATGCAACATGAGTACAACCGATATAATAGCGGTTTTATAATAATAACGTAAAGTTATAGTGGGCATAGTTATTAGTGTATGAAAAACAGTCAAAATCTGCGAAAACGCCTTGCTTTTTAGGGCTATTCACGGCATTGTTATCGGCTGGCGATGCAACAAATAACGGTAAAAAAGGATTAAGATTCATGAGTGATTTAACAGTAGGTTTGGTAGGCTGGCGCGGTATGGTTGGCTCAGTGTTGATACAACGTATGCAGGAAGAAAAAGATTTTGACGGTATCACGCCGGTATTTTTTTCAACCAGTAACGCGGGTGGTGATGCGCCAAGTTTCGATGGTATTCAGACCAGCCAACTAAAAGACGCTCATGATATTGATGCACTCGCTGCTTGTGATGTGATTATCACCTGCCAAGGTGGCGACTACACTTCAAAAGTCCATCAACCATTGCGTGCCAGCAGTTGGAGCGGCTATTGGATTGATGCGGCAAGCACTCTGCGTATGGAAGATGACAGCATCATCGTTCTTGATCCGGTCAATCGCAGCGTTATTGATAGCGCCCTAGCCAACGGTCAAAAAGACTTTATCGGCGGCAACTGTACAGTATCACTTATGCTGATGGCCATCGGCGAGTTGTTTAATAGAGGCTGGGTAGAATGGGTCAGCGCGATGACTTATCAAGCAGCGAGTGGCTCTGGCGCCAACAACATGCGCGAGCTCATCAACGGCATGGGTGTACTACACGATGCGGTCAAAGATGAGTTGGCTGATCCTGCTAGCGCTATCCTTGAGATTGATAAAAAAATCGCCCAAACTCAACGCTCAGATGACTTTCCTAAGCAATACTTTGGTGTGCCATTGGCTGGTAGTCTAATCCCCTATATCGACGCACAGCTAGAAAACAAACAGTCAAAAGAAGAGTGGAAAGGCGGCGTCGAAACCAATAAAATCCTTGGTAACTCTGAAGCAGATAAAATTGCTATCGACGGTATGTGTGTCCGTGTGGGCGCCATGCGCTGTCATGCGCAAGGCTTAACCATTAAGCTTAAGAAAGATATCCCATTAGAGGAAATCGAGGCGGCACTAAAAAACAGTGGCAATGAGTGGTTAGACTTGGTTGAAGACGATAAAGAAGCCGCTATGAACCGCTTAACGCCAGTGGCAGTGACAGGTACTTTGACAGTAGCTTTGGGTCGCTTGCGTAAGCTGAATATGGGGCCAGAATACCTAGGTGCGTTTACCGTCGGTGACCAACTGTTATGGGGTGCGGCCGAACCATTACGCCGTATGCTAAATATCATTCGTGAGCAAAAAAGCTAAAATTTATTTCCTGAAATTTAAGCTCAAAAAAAGACAGCGCTTGCTGTCTTTTTTTGGCGTCATTTTTGATGATAAAGGATCATTTTGGCTGATAAGCAATCATCACTTCATTGCGACGCATAAAAGGTAACGTCCATGGCGGATTATAGCGGGCAAGTTCCGGCACGCCAGTAACTTTTAAATTTTGGGATTGCATCCACGTCTGCAGCTCATCGGTTTTTTCTGCTACTTTTTTGCTGCCTGCCAATCCGGAGAATTTAATAACGCCATAAGTCTGTGCCGGTACTTTTTTAATCTCAATATTTGGATTATTGGGTTTGGGCAACGTTTGCAGCGTATATTGGCTTGGCATCGTAAATTGTACGCGCCATTTGCCATCGGCTTGTTGCATACTCACTGGTGCCGTCATAGCAATTTTCTGCGAATCACCATCACTCTTTTTGTTATTAGGCTGCATCGTAACAGGCGCTGTCATGCTAATCTTACGACTGCCACCAGTTGGGGCAGTATTATTGCCAAAAATATAATCTGCTAAAATCTTAAATCCTGCACGACTGGCAGCATCTTGATCACCCATTACCCAAGTCTGTGCCACCAACTGGGCATCATAATGACGCAATTCAAAACTCTTCGTTTTTGTCAAAACGGTATAGGTAGGCTCTTCGGTCGCCATAGCTGCTCCTGATATTAGTAATAGGCTACTGAACAATGAGCTACTAAATAGCGAGCGATTAGGTAAAAAATAAGTTGCTTCGATCATGTTCTTTATCCGCCATTCATCAGCAATGTTTAGTGGTTTTAATATTTATTCTTTACTTTAACAAGCACTGAACGACACTGTCTGTGTCTTTTGGTTGTTGTCGTAACACACGTACCAATGGATATAGAGTCAAAATATCCTAAAAAAATCTACGCTATTGCTGATATTAATTTTTTGTCGCCTCTGTCTGCGCAGGCACAGCAAGCAAAAAAAATAGATATCAGCAGTGCGTGATGTCTCGATATTACTTTTCACTGACTATATATTAATGACCCGCAAACATCGATGTCCAAAAAAATCGCTAACAATGCTATAATTAGCGCCATTTTCATAGTGTAAATAGCGGTTATCATATGCAATTTGTCTTACATAAAACAGCCAGCGGCACAACGCGTGCCCGCCGTGGTACGGTTCACCTCAATCATGGCGATGTGCAAACGCCAGCGTTTATGCCTGTCGGTACTTATGGTACGGTCAAAGGTATGCTACCACGTGATATCGAAGCCATTGGCGCTGATATCGTGCTAGGCAATACCTTCCACTTATGGTTACGCCCGGGCACTGAAGTCATCGATAAGTTCGGCGGCTTGCATAAATTTATGCATTGGGATAAGCCTATCTTGACCGATTCAGGCGGCTTCCAAGTATTCAGTTTGGGTGCGATGCGTAAAATCACCGAAGAAGGGGTCGACTTCAAATCCCCTATCGATGGCGCTAAAGTATTTCTCTCACCAGAAAAGTCGATGCAGATTCAATATAGCTTGAACTCAGACATCGTCATGCAATTCGATGAATGCACGCCCTACCCAGCCACCCATGATGAAGCCAAAAAATCGTTAGAGCTCTCACTACGTTGGGGACAGCGCTGCGTTGATGAACATAATAGGCTAGGCAGCACCAATGCCCTATTTGGCATCATCCAAGGCAGTATGTATGCCGATTTGCGTCAGCAATCACTCGAAGGCTTGCTCGATATCGGCTTTGATGGTTATGCCATCGGTGGTCTGTCTGTTGGTGAGCCAAAGGACGAGATGATGGATGTCTTAGATTATATCCCAGACGCCATGCCAGCAGACAAGCCGCGCTACCTAATGGGCGTGGGCAAGCCTGAAGATATCGTCGAAGCAGTCCGTCGCGGCGTAGATATGTTTGACTGCGTCATGCCGACTCGTAACGCGCGTAACGGTCATTACTTCGTGACAGGCGACTTAGACAATGCAGGTGTCGTCCGTATCCGTAACAGCCAATATCGCAATGATGAAGGCACATTAGACCCAGAGTGCGACTGCTATACTTGTCAAAACTTTAGCCGTGCTTATTTATACCATCTTAATAAATGTAAAGAGATGCTAGGCGCGCAGTTGGCGACTATTCATAACTTGCGTTATTACCAACGTCTGATGCAAGGTATTAGAGATGCTATCGAACAAGACGCCTTCGATGAGTTCGTCATCGGATTCTATAGCAAGCGTGGACAAACGGTTCCTGAGCTAAACTTACGCTAATCGTATTTTTGGAACAGTTATATAGTCAAAATATCCTAAAAACGCGATGGTATTGCTAGGGTCTGCATAAGCACAGCAAGCAAGAAAAACGGATATCAGCAATTCGTGATGGTTCGATACTACTTTTCACTGACTATACATACAAAAAGGGCTTAAGAATTATCTTAAGCCCTTTTTGTTGCTTATCATCTTTAAAGCTAGTAATTTAAATACTTTGAATTCGTATAAATCCTAGCCCATTAACGTAGTAATAAAGACCACGATAACGGCGATTGGCGCGACGAACTTAGCAACGATTTGCCAAAGCTGCCACATTCCATTAGATAGACCCAGCTCCTGTTGAATCGTACGCTGATCCATTTTCCAGCCAACGAAAATAATACCCGCAAGACCTGTCAGCGGTAATAGGAATTTACTGGTAAGCTTATCTAAAGCATCAAAGATACCATTACCCATAATGGTAAATTCAGACCATAGATTAAACGATAACAATGCCGCAACACCCAGTAGCCAAATCACCGTACTAGCAACGACTGTGGCCATCATACGATTCATCGATGTCCGCTCTTCCAAGAACTCAACCGTCGGTTCAAGTAAAGAGACAGATGAAGTAATAGCAGCGAAGGTAATCAATAAGAAGAATAAGGTTCCAAGAATTGTGCCTGCGCCCATACTACCAAAAGCAATTGGTAAACTGACAAAAATAAGGCCAGGACCTGAAGCCGGATCGAGACCATGACTAAAGATAATTGGGAAGATAGCCAGACCTGCAGCTAGTGCAATGACTGTATCCAAAATAACCACGGTTCGTGCTGTTTTGAGCAAGTTTACTTCGCGGCCCAAATAAGAGCCATAAGCCACCATAATACCCATACCAATGGACAGGGTGAAGAAAGCATGGCCCAAGGCTGCGAGCATAACGTCAGCGGTGAGCTTGCTAAGATCTGGTGTGAACAAGTAAGCCACTGCCTCACCAAAGCCACCATTGATCACGTTATAACCAACCATGATGAACAAAATCAAGCCCAACAATGGCATCAAAATCTTAGCAGTTCCTTCAATACCTTTGGTGACACCAATTCCAACGATTAAAGCAGTCAGCGCCATAAATACGGTATGCCAAACAGTCAGCGTACCAGCTGAGGCGAGCATCGCATCAAAGGTTGCAGCAACAGAATCGCTGTCTTGACCAGCGAAGCTACCGCTTGCGACTTTAGTAATATAATTCAGCGCCCAGCCACCAATCACACTATAAAAAGATAGGATCAAAAAGCCGCCTAAAATACCAGTGGCACCAACAATACCCCAACTGCGTGACTTGCCTTCGCTTGCGGCGACATCAGCGAAAGTATTAATAGGGTTTTTTTGCCCACGGCGACCGACCAACCATTCTGCGACTAATATTGGAAAACCAACCAGCGCGATACAGAATAAATACGCAATAACGAAAGCTGAACCACCGCTTTCACCAACCATATATGGGAACTTCCATATGTTTCCTAAACCAACTGCCGAGCCTACTGCCGCCAGTACGAAGCCAAAACTTGAGCTCCACTGCGCATGTTCTTGTTTATTGATAGCCATTTTGCCGTCCTCATGCTTCAATTAATGCTGCTTATAATCATCCGTGATTATTATAATTAGCTGCTGATATAACAGGCTACTTAATTAACGCCTCAATGTGACGCGCCTAGCAACATTATGAAAGAATTGTTTACAATATCGTAAACGCTCAGTTTCTGCTAAGCGACCAAAAAAGTCAAGTAGTCATAAATATAAAAAGCCATAACAATTGGTTATGGCTTTTTGACAGTTTGACGCTAATTAACAACAGTTTGGTATATCGACTGTTCGAGATTGAAACACCACAAATTGCTGTTTCTACAATAGCTCGTGTTTGGTTAGCGAACGACGCCGCGACGGCTTTTTTGTAAGGAATCAATGAGCAATTGAATCTTTGGCTCTTTTGGCAATAGCTCTTGCTTTAAGACTTCAAGCGCTTGAGCGGTCGTTAACCCGGATCTAAAAATCGTGCGATACGCTTGGCGCAAGGTATCAATCGTGTGCTTAGACCAGTCTTTTCGGCGCATTCCTTCGACATTGAGACCATGTGCCTTTGCTGGATTGCCTGATACCATGGTAAAAGCGGCCACATCCTTCAAAATCAAACTGGCACCACCGACCAAGCTATAGTCATCAACGGTACAAAACTGATGAATACCTGAGTTACCACCAATTATCGTATGATCGCCAATGGTTACATGACCAGCTACGCCGACGTTATTGGCCAATACATTGTGATCGCCAATCACACAGTCGTGAGCCACATGCGTATTTACCATCAGCAAGTTGTGACTACCAATTTTGGTAAGCTCACCATCCTGCGCAGTACCACGATGCAAACTACAAGCCTCACGAATGGTATTATGATCGCCAATTTCAAGCCAAGTATGCTCACCAGCATACTTTAAATCCTGTGGATCCTCACCAATGCTAGCAAACTGATAAAATTGATTATGGCTGCCAATACGCGTCAGTTTTGCCACGACGACATGGCGATGCAGCGTGGTATGTGCACCAATCGTTACTTCGTCACCGACAATACAATAAGGACCAATGATAGCAGTCTCATCAATCTGAGCGGACGGTGAGATGAGTGCTGTTGGATGGATCTGACTCATAATTTGGACCTTTGTATCATCTGATGCAAGTAAATAGTAAAACAAATACCACTAATGTAGCGTTATAAATTAAGCCAATACCCGTTCAGATTATAAGTGAGTTTTGCTATTAACAATATGGGCGGCAATCTTTACGCAGTTTAGCCAGTGGTTATCTCGAAATAATAACGATAAGCTACTGCTCTTGACGGGCAATCATCACCTGAGCACTCGCTGCAAGCTCATTTTCGACATGAACCGTACAATCAAACTTATAGATACCACGCTTTTGCATAACTGTTTTGGCTCGGATAATCAGCTGATCGCCAGGAATGACGCGGCGTTTAAAACGAACCTTATCCACCCCTGCAAACAGATATAAATAACCATCTTCGGCGGTCAGTCCCGCGCTAATAAAGCCCAATACACCTGAAACTTGCGCCATACATTCTACCATCAATACCCCTGGCATAATCGGCTCATCCGGAAAATGACCATTAAAAAACTCTTCATTAATGGTCACGTTTTTGATACCGGTAATGCATTCGCCAGGCTGGCAGGCAATAATCTTATCTACCAACATAAAAGGATAACGATGCGGCAAATAATGCTTCAGCGTGTGATAGGTTAATGGCAACGTGAGACCTTGCTCTGCCAAGCTTTTAATGTCTTCATCCGTTGGTATATCGATATGGGTGCTGCTCATAATGACGCTTCCTTGCTATATTTAAAAAGCCATATTTAAAAATTTATTACTGCTGAACTTGTATGAGCGCTAGTCATTACCAAGCTGACGAAAGCGCACAGCGGCACGGCGCCATTTAGCAGTCGGCATTGCCGCTGTTCCAGAAGAATATGACCCAGCGATCTTGATAGATTTGGTCACCATGGTCATTCCGGATAATGTCACATCATCGGTGATATTGATATGGCCAGTGATACCGACTGCGCCGCCGATGATACAGCGTTTACCAATACTTGTGCTACCTGCGATTGCTGTTTGGGCAGCGATTGCCGTGCCATCACCGATGTGCACGTTATGAGCGACTTGTACAAGATTATCAATAATAACATTATTACCAATCACTGTATCATCAATGGCACCGCGATCGATACAGGTTTGGCTACCAATGCGTACATGATCACCAATGATGACGCGACCGAGTTGCGCAATGCGTTCCCAGCCCGTGATGCTAGGATTGTTGGTGGGAGCAAAACCAAAACCTTCCGCACCCACACTCACTCCTGCATGTAGTCTCACATGATTACCGATGACACAATCATGCCCGATGACCACTTGTGATTTGATAACACAATCACGCCCGATATTAGTATTTGCTTCGATTACTACATGAGCATCCAGACAACTGCGATCGCCAATACTTACATTGTCACCGATAACACAAAATGGACCAATATTGATCTGTTCACCAAGGAGCGCACTATCAGCAATGACTGCACTAGGATGGATGCCACTACCTAGAGTTTGACGAGCAAATACCTGACTGGCACTGGCATAAGCCAAGTAAGGTGATGCCACTACCAATGCTATAGAAGTTGCTGGTACTTGGTCGCGATATTCAGCGGTGACCAACACAGCGGCTGCCTGACTATTGGTCAGGCTAGAGAGGTAATGAGGATCTGCCAAAAAGCTTAATTGAGCATCGTTAGCAGTGGTTAAACTACCAATACTATTAAGTGTTAGCTTTAACTGTGTATCGCTCAGTTCTGCCTTATTAATAATAGGCTGACGCTGCTCAATCCGCGTGATAAGTTGCTCAATCGTTATCATAGTTGGCATTAACATTAGTATGAATAAGAGAGTCGTCAAATTGAAGTATCAACTCAACGACCTGTGAAGATCTGGCTTTTTATTGATTGATGGTATTGGTTTAATATAAGCCATCAAACCAATCTAAAAAGTGCTGGCAACTTAAGAGGTACTAGATGACTTAAAGCATACTAAGCTCTTTAGAACGTACTACCAATCTGGAACTGTACTTTCTCAGTCTGATCACCTTCTTTGTCACCAATCGGTACCGCATAACTCAGTGAAATTGGACCGATTGGTGTGTACCACGTTATACCTGCACCCGCACTAAAGCGTAAGCTATTATCTTGCGTCAATAATGGCACGCCGGTATCAGTCCCGTTATTAGGGTTGATAAAGGTACGATCTTCTTTATCAGTAGTGTCAAATACCTGACCACCTTCGGCGAACAGTACTGGACGTACTTGATCTGCCCAGTCACCCTTAAATGGTACTGGTAAAATCAATTCACTACCGAAGCTGACTAAAGCATTACCACCAATTTCTTCATCTCTAAAGCGTCTGTCATCATTGATCGCATCAAAATAGCCTTGCGACTTAGGACCCAATCTTGATGATTTATAACCACGCACCGAACCATAACCACCAGCATAGAAGTTCTCGTAGAATGGCAAATCATTACCATAACCGAGTTTGGTATAACCGCGTGCTATTACATCTTTATAGATAGGATAATATATGTTGCCGCGATAGATAAGCTTCTGGTAGCTGGTATCACCCAGACCAATCGTTGCATCGACCGTATGACTCATCCCTTTAGTCGGAAATACTGGACGATCTAGCGTGCTGTAATCCCAGCCAAATAGCAAGTTATAGGTTTGATAGTCATTTTTGAAGCCAGTACGACCCGAGTCGGCCCCTTCGTTATTGACGAAGTTTTCATACGTGCCGCCATCATCGATGATTTGCTGGACGTTTGACACGCCTAGGAAACGACCGCCACGTACTGAGGTATTATCAACGTTTAAGCCAGCACTAACACGCTTGGTTTCATCGACAGGATAGCTATAGTTAAGCGTGGCACCATAAGAATCGGTGACATACTTACTAACGTTTCTATCATCGAATTTGGTCTCACGATAATAGGCGCTCAGACCCTGCGAAACACCGTTTTCCGTAAAGTACGGATCGGTATAACCTAAGCTGTAAGAGTCGCGGGTTTCTGAGCGTGATAGCGCCGCTTTAACACGGTTACCTGTACCCATGAAGTTATTTTGCGTCAAGTCTAACTGGAACGTGACACCGCCACTCTGTGAGTAACCGGCGGCAATCGTTGAGCTACCAGAAGGCTGCTCTTCAACCGTAAAATTCACATCCATTTGATCTGGCTGATTGGGTACTGGCTTGACATCGACATTGACTGCTTTAAAGAAGCCGGTACGCATCAGACGCGTACGTGACAACTGAATTTTTTCGCTAGAGGCAAGCGCGCCTTCTAACTGACGCATTTCACGACGCAGCACGACATCCTGAGTTTTGGTGTTACCCGTGAAGTTGATACGGCGTACGTAGATAGGGCGTGCTGGATCGATATAATAATCGACATCGACCATTCTCGTCTCGTCATTGATACGTGGTACCGGTCGAATTTGTGCTAAATAGTAACCTTCGTTACCATAACGACTCTTCAGAGCAGCAGTTGTAGCGTCAAGCTTAGCTTGTGAATACTTTTCATTAGGCGCAAAGCTAACCAGCTCTTTCAGCTCATTGGTATCAAATGTCGGCTTGCCTAAGAAATTCACTTCCCCAAACTGATACTGTTCACCTTCACTTAAACTGATCTCAATAAAGACATTCTTTTTGTCTTCACTAATATTAAGGACAGCATTATCGACGTTAAAACGCACGTAACCATCATTTTGATAAAGCGCTTTTAAATTCTCTAAACTAGCGGCCAGCTTTTCTTTAGCGTAGCGATCAGACTTCGATAACAGACGTGTCCATGACGATTCTTTGACGGCAAAAACGTCTCTAATTTCTTCGTCACTAAAGTGCGTGTTCCCAATGATATTGATATCGACAACTTTGGCCGGCTTACCTTCGATAAAGCGCACGTCAAGCTTGACGCGGTTGCCATCTAGCAGCGTCTGATCAACTTCGATATTGCTGTTGTAATACCCTTGGCTAATATACTGCTGCTGCAGCTCGTTGGCGACGCCTTGCAATGTTGCTTGCTTAAGCACATCACCGACTGACAGACCAGCGTTGCCAAGCCCTTGCTCTAGACCTTCTTTTGGAATGAGCTTATTGCCTTCAAAATTGACCTCAGCAATAATTGGACGCTCGACGACGTCAAATCGTAGCTGACCGCCTTCGACACGGCTTTGAATATCGGCAAAGTTATCAGTCGCATATAGCGCCTTAATACTGGCGGCCAAACGACTATCATTAACCGTATCACCTACCGAAATAGGTAGAACCGGATAGAGACTATCAGGAGTTAGTCGTTGTAGACCATTGAAACCGATGTCAGTGACCACAAATTCTGCAGCCTGTACTGGCATACTCATCATCGCTACAACTAACGGCAACCCAGCCGCGCTCATAAATAAAGGCGTACGCATAAACACTATCCGTCAATAAAAAACTTGCTTAAGTTAAGTTAAAAAGCGCATGTTGTCTAGCCCAATTCGAGTAAAGTGATTCACTCACTCGCGGGAGACTCAGGACACTTTATATAAAACGCATCATAAAATAAACTAAAAATTACGATTAGTACAGAGACAGCGATACAAAAGAGCGCAGCACGCCTACCAAGAATCAGCGCACGATACGCGCAAAACCATTAGTGTATCGCGGCTTACCCTTTAGGTTGCCCTGCGATTCATCAAAACAGCCGACTGATATCATTACCAATTGCTAACACCATGAAACCTGCCAGCAAGAGTAAGCCGATATTTAGCCCTACCATTTGTACCCCTTCCGACAGAGGCTTACCGCGTATCAGCTCTATGAGATAATACACAATATGACCACCATCTAACACTGGAATCGGTAAAAGATTGAGTACGGCGAGGCTCAGGCTAATCAAAGCCGCGGTGGACAATACCATCTGCCAACTGATATCAAAGCTTTGTTTGGCGACTTTAGCAATCGTAATCGGCCCTGATAAATTGTCTAGACCAATCATACCTGAGAGCATCTTGCCCATTGAGCTAACCGTCATCACTGCCAATTGTTCCGTCTTTTCAAACGACTTAACCAATGACTCACTCGGGCCATATACGATGGTGGTTTTATAGGCATCGGGAACGATAATCTCAGACTTCGCCACCATAGCACCAATCTGTCCAAAGTCATTACCTAGATTGTCTTTTTTACCTTGCGGCATAATCTGAAGCTGTACGGGTTTACCCTCACGCAATACGGTGAAATTAAGCAAGGTCTCAGGATTGTCACGGATGATACGGGTGACACTGATCCAATCTTTGATTTCTGTATCATTGATAGCCGTAATGAGATCACCAACTTGCAGACCTTGACGACTGGCAGCACCATCAGCACTCAAATCGCTAACGATTGGTTCAATCTGCGGCTGCCATGGTAGCATGCCAAAGCTGGTTAGCGCGTCCTTACCTTGCGCGTCGCCTTGCATAAATGCTTTAACAGGTGCTTGATAAGTCTTCGTTGTATTGGAAGCCTGTGACTCTGATTGCAAGGTAATGCTGACATTATCAGTCTCGCCCATTCGTCCAGCAAGGCGATAATTGATACCTTCCCACGTTTGTACCTCATGGCCGTCAATCGCGACGATTTTATCACCAACGGGTAACTGCGCCATAGCCGCTGGTGTATCGGGTAATACTTCACCAATCTTGGTCGCCAACTGCTCAGAAGGCGTCATAAACAACACCCAAAACAACGCAATCGCGATAACAAAGTTCATGATAGGGCCAGCGGCAACGATGGCAATCTTTTTTAGTGGATGCTGACGATTAAAGGCCAAATGTAGCTCATCTTTGGCTACCGCGCCTTCACGCTCATCCAGCATCTTGACATAACCACCCAACGGCAGCGCTGAGATACGATAATCAATACCGCTCTTTTTGCTCGTCCAGCCAAAAAGCTTGGGGCCAAAGCCGATAGAGTATGTCAGCACCTTGACGCCGCAGAGCCGTGCGACAATGTAATGACCCCATTCGTGTAAGGCAATAAGCGGACCTAAGACAAATATTGCCGCAAGGAGCGTTAATAAAAACGTCATGATCTTTTCTCAGTATTTTCTCTTAGCATCTTTTATTAATATCGTTTTTAAACTAGGGTCTGTTGAACATTCAAATGTGGTACTGGCAGCGTCTATTTTTTAGACAATACGCAGTGAAATTTTTGACGCCTAGTCATTCTAGGTTAGATAATTTCGCCATGTATTGGCAAAAAATAGCCCTGCCCTGAAAGGCTGATACTAAAATCACCCCAAACGTTGTTGTAAACCTAGCTAAGGTCTCGACATTATCGTCGGTTTACGCCTGATTTGATAAAAGGTTTGGGACGATTTTAGCAATCAGCAGTCCTGATATTTGAATGTTCAACAGACCCTAAGAAACTCTTGCTACGATTATGCCAACTTTGCCACAAGTTTGTCAGTAAGATGGCGCGCTATCTTATCAATTGTTAATATATCTTCTATGTCAGCCGTGTCGCTTAATGGTGGTACCTGTATATCATCTAAGGCTTGCTCATTAATATCGGCAATATCCGTCAAACGAATCTGACCGTCCAAAAATGCAGCGACGGCAATCTCATTAGCAGCATTGAGTACAATCGTTGCCTGTGTGCCTGCTTGCATAGCTTGACGGGCAAGACGCAAGCACGCAAACTTCTGCAAATCAGGCTGAATAAACTCTAGAGCACTTAACGCAAACAAGTCTAAAGGCTGTGAGCCGCTCTCGATACGATCAGGGTAACTGAGCGCATGGGCAATCGGGGTTTTCATATCTGGGCTGCCGAGCTGCGCTAAAAAGCTGCCATCGCTATATTCTACCATTGAGTGGATGATACTTTGTGGATGAATGACGACATTTATCTTATTTTCTGGTAGATCAAATAAATGACAAGCCTCTATCAACTCAAGCCCCTTATTCATCATCGTTGCTGAGTCGACCGATATCTTTTGGCCCATCGACCAGTTGGGGTGTTTGACCGCTTCAGCGACGCTGGCTTGCTGCATCTGGGCAAATGACTGCTGCAAAAATGGCCCGCCTGATGCGGTTAACCATAGCTTACGGACGCCATGGTTTGGCTGATGGATTTGGGTATTATCTTGTTGGATAGCGAGCGGCAAACACTGAAAAATCGCATTATGCTCAGAATCGAGCGGTAGCAAGGTAGCATTGTGGGTTTTAACGGCCTTTATCATTACCTGACCAGCCATGACTAGCGCTTCTTTATTTGCCAGTAAAATACGCTTACCTGCCCGTGCGGCGGCCAAAGTAGAAGGCAATCCTGCTGCGCCAACAATAGCAGCGACAACGGTATCGGTTTGCGTATCAGTAGCAATATCGACCAGCCCTGCTGCCCCGCCTACCACATCGATATCAAGACCTGCCGCGCTAAGACGCTCAGCAAAATCATCGACTGCGGCTGTCGGCACGCTGACACGCTTGGGCAAAAACTGTTGGCAAAGCGCAAACAATTTGTCTAAGCGGTGATAGCCTGATAGCGCATAGACTTGATAATTAAGCGGTTGCGCCGCCAAAATTGCTAGCGTGCTATCGCCAATCGAGCCTGTTGCGCCTAATACGGCGATGCGTTGCGTCATAACCATCAGTGCCCACAATATTGTTACTGTTAAAATTTAAATAAAAAATCAGGAAAGTTAATAAGGTATGAATGATAGCAAAGCATCGATGCTAGATTATGTCGATGCTTTATTATAATAATAATTAATAAGACTGAGCTATTGGCAAAAACCAATTCATTCACGTGTACCAATTAGCCTGCATTAGTTTCTTAAACGACGATGAAGCCCAGCTGCTGTATCGACCAAAAGCCAAGCGCAAATATTGGCGTCGCAGATAATAGCGAATCAATACGGTCAAGTATCCCGCCATGCCCCGGTAATATCGTTCCTGAGTCTTTTACATCAGCGCGGCGCTTGAGCATTGATTCAAACAAATCACCGAGTACAGAGGCGAGAATAGTGATGGCTGATAGCGACACAAATGCGATTAACGGTACACCAGTTAATTGTAGTTTGAAGACACTAATAACAACAACCACGAGCAGACCAGTCACAAGACCGCCAGCCAGCCCTTCCATACTCTTATTAGGTGAGACATTCGGTGCCATTTTGCGGCGACCGAGCTTACGCCCAACAAAGTAAGCACCACTATCGGCACACCATACGAGTAAAAATACATAGAGTAGCCACCATGCTGATAGCTGCCACAGGTAAAACATAGCGGTGATAGATGCTGTCAGAATCACAGCGCCCATCAGTGCTAGCTTCCTACCATACCAATTGGTATGGGTTGGAAATACCCGCACCCAAGATAGTGCCATCAGCCATATAGCCAGTGAAGCTACCCACCAAAATAACCAAGTGACTTTGAACATCAGCGACACTAAAGTCAGTACCAATACCAATACCACAAACACCGCAGGCTGGCGCCACTTTGGCATCAGCTTGGTCCACTCATGCGCCGCGATAATCACACCAATGGCCAATAATGGAGCAAACAAAATAGGAGTTTGGCTCGCAAACATTGCAATACCAACGATAATAACGAGAACAATTGCCGTCTTAATTCGTTGCCACATACTTGTCGAACCTTATAATAATGAAAAATGTCTGGTCAAAGAGTGCATTATAGCAGCTAATCTACATTAGCCTACTAATCGCGATCGAGGCTAATTAAAGCGCTTTGTCATTTCACAAGCAAGTAATACTAATGGCTTGGTAGATTTTTGAGCATCTATTCTTTGAACACAGTAATTATCTGAATCAATAAATGCCAGCGAGTATTCTACTGATTTAATCATGAGCCACTTGACAGTGAGCAATGTAATACTGATAAATGAATAACGCTAGCGCTGCTCTGTCACTATCTGCTCGCTGGTTTTGCCAAAGCGCCGTTGGCGCTGAGCGAACTCTGCAACCATCGCTGCCAACTCATCGGCGGCAAAGTCTGGCCATAGGGTTTGAGTAAAGAACAGCTCAGCATAAGCTGATTGCCATAATAAAAAGTTAGAAATTCGATATTCACCGCCCGTCCGCACCAGCATATCGACTGCGGGTGCATCCGCTAATTGCACATATTCGCCAAGCATTTCTTTACTGATATTTTCAGCACGCAACTCCCCTGCTGCTACTTGCTGCGCCAGTTGTTTTGCCGCATTGGCAATGTCCCACTGACCACCATAACTGATGGCAATTACCAGTGTCATAGCATCAAAATGAGCCGTTTCGGCTTCTGCATCTGCCATCAATGTCTGTAAATCATGACTCAACTGGCTACGATCACCGATGAAACGTAAGCGAATGCGGTACTCGTTCATACGCGGCATTTGCTCATGAATGGTCGATGTTAATAGTTGCATCAATAGCGCCACCTCACTGGGTGGGCGTTGCCAGTTTTCGCTAGAAAAAGCAAATACCGTTAGCACCTCAATACCCGCATCGACACAATACTCCACGATAGGATCTAGCGCATCTTTACCCGCCACATGTCCTTGACCTTTGCCGAGCGCATTGGCTTTACCATAGCGATTATTACCATCCATAATGATGGCGATATGGCGAGGAATGAGGGCAGGAGCCAAAACGGTGGGAGTAGACATGGGCGATACGACTTATTGTTGAGGTAGAATAATGTGCTGAAGTAAAACAATCATAACGCGCTCTATCGCATTAAAAAAGCATAATGCCAAATATTCATAAACTTATCATAAACCAGTCTAGCAATTGGGCTAATGACGATTGGCAAATAATTAAAACAACTCTGTAATGCTTAGTGTTTTTATCATCACAGTCTATATAGCAATAGACAGCCAATAGTGATTGACCATTAGCTGTCTATTATTATGATATTGTCTGCATTAAAAGACTTAATTTTTAAGCGCTTGGTTTATTTTTATAAAAAAAAACCAAAGACGGTACTTATACGTCCATCAAATCGCTTTCTTTTTTGCTCAGGCGACCATCGATAGTTTCGATGTACTTGTCAGTGATTTTTTGAATATCATCACTGGCGCGGCGCTCGTCATCTTCCGAGATTTCTTTTTCTTTAGCCAGCTCTTTGATGTCATTCATCATATCGCGGCGGATATTACGGATAGAAACACGGCTGTTCTCAGCTTCTCCGCGCGCAAGCTTTTGCATATCGCGGCGCGTGTCTTCGGTCAATGCCGGCATCGGTACACGAATCACATCGGCCGTCATTGGGTTCAGACCCAAATCAGCCTCACGAATGGCTTTATCGATCGCTTGTACCATGGTACGGTCGAACGGCTGTACCAATAACGTGCGCGAGTCTTCAACGTTGACACTAGCAACTTGGTTAAGCGGTGTAGGAGCACCATAGTAGCTGACCATCACCCCTGACAACATGCCTGGATGCGCGCGACCAGTACGAACTTTACTAAAGGTACTCTCAAGCGCTTCCAAGGTCTTTTGCATACGCGCTTCGCCGTCTTGCTTAATCTCTTTGATCATCATGTATCCTTATTTATCGCTATCGACAAATCATTCATTATTGTTAGTTATAAAAATTTATTAAGGTAAAAATTATTAAGGTGTTTGCTGTTATATGAATTATCACTTCATATAGCAGTCATGCCAACGCTTGCTATATTAATGAAAAACGCGTGTGCCTTCGTTTTCGCCCATAATGACATTTAATAACGCATTAGGCTTGGTCATATCGAACACTTGTAGCGGCACGTTGTGCTCACGGCATAAAGCAATGGCAGTTAAATCCATAACGCCAAGCTTTTGTTCTAACACTTCATCAAAGGTCAGGCCATCATACTTAACCGCGTCGTCATGTAAGCTTGGGTCTTTATCATAAACCCCATCTACTTTGGTGGCTTTTAAAATCAAACCTGCTTCGATTTCAATACCGCGCAGGCAAGCAGCCGTATCAGTGGTAAAGAAGGGATTGCCCGTACCTGCGACAAAGATACACACTTCGCCATTTTTTAGGTAGCGAATCGCATTACGGCTGCTATAGCTTTCAGTAACTTCACCAATAGGTAAGGCTGACATCAAGCGTGTTTTAATATTGCGACGCTCAAGCGCATCACGCATTGCTAGACCGTTCATAACCGTCGCTAGCATACCCATTTGATCGCCAGTGACGCGGCCAACCAAGCCTTCTTTTTGCAGCTGGGCACCGCGATACAAGTTACCACCACCGACCACGATACCGACTTGCACCCCAAGCCCTCGCAAATGCGCGATAGACAAGCTCATCTTATCGAGCACTTCGGTATCAATACCCATGTCTTTGCTACCGGCTAAGGCTTCACCAGAGAGTTTCAGCAAGATACGAGAGTAACGCGGGTTTTTGTCAGACATGAGGTCACCTTATTTCGTTAAATTATAATTAAAATTATCGGTAAAACACAAATACAGTTAGCCTTGCAATTTACCTACCGCCCCATACTGGGTGATCAGTGTGTAAAAAGGCTAAATTGCGCTAATTGTAGCAAAAACTGCCTATCATTGGGCAATTTTCACTCACCTATTATCGTAGTCATTTAACCTGTATAGCGGTTGTCTAACTTTTATATTAGTCACCTAATCTTTTTAGCAGTCAGTTAAATAACAGTCATCTAACCTTTATAACTGGCAAACAAATCGTATTCGCTAGCATCGTCAATCGTTACGGTTAGGAACTGCCCGACTTTAACTTGCGCATTGATATCGTCCACATAGACATGACCGTCAATCTCAGGGGCGTCAGCGTAGCTGCGACAAATCGCAATCCCTTCTTCACTATCAATTTCATCGACCAACACCATCAAGGTTTTGCCGATTTTCTCTTGTAGCTTTTGCGCTGAGATGTCTTGTTGTAGTGCCATAAAACGCTCATAGCGTTCTTGCTTGACGGCTTCAGGGACGTGGTCTGGCAAATCATTGGCGACTGCGCCTTCGACTTCTGAATAGGTAAAGGCACCCACGCGATCAAGGCGCGCTTCAACCAACCAATCAAGCAGGCACTGGAAATCTTCTTCCGTCTCACCAGGGAAGCCAACGACAAAGGTCGAACGAATGACGATATCTGGACAAATCTCACGCCACGCTTTGATACGCGCCAAGGTGTTTTCGCTGTGCGCCGGACGCTTCATTGCCTTTAGGATGCGATGGCTGGCATGTTGAAAAGGAATATCCAAATAAGGCAGCAGCTTCTTCTCGCCCATGAGTTCAACGACTTTATCGACGTGCGGATACGGATAGACATAATGCAGACGTACCCAAATACCCAAATCGTTCAATGCTTGGCATAAGTCATAAAACTTCGACTTAAGCGGCATACCGTTCCAAAAGCTAGTCTTATACTTCAAATCCAGCCCATAAGCAGAGGTATCTTGCGAGATAATCAGCAACTCTTTCACGCCAGCATTTTTCAGTGCCATGGCTTCATTCATGACATTATCAATCGGACGCGAGACCAAATCTCCGCGCAAGCTTGGAATGATGCAGAAGGTACAACGATGGTTACAGCCTTCAGAGATTTTTAGATAAGCATAATGGCTTGGGGTTAATTTGATACCCGCTTCATTGATTAAATTTATCTTTGGATCATAGTTTGCGTCCAAACTGCGGTTCGGCTTGGGTACATGCTGCGCCACTGCCGTAATCACTTCATCATACGCATGCGCACCGGTCACGGCTAGCACGGCTGGGTGCATGGCGCGGATTTTGTCCGCCTCTTTACCCAAGCAACCAGTAACGATCACCTTGCCGTTTTTGCTAATCGCTTCACCGATGGCGTCCAGTGACTCTTGCACTGCAGATTCAATAAAGCCGCAAGTATTGACCACGACCAAGTCTGCGCCTTCATAATCACTGGCAACCTGATAACCATCACGGCTAAGTTCTGTGATGATGCGCTCACTATCCACCAAGGCTTTTGGACAACCCAGTGACACAAAGCCAATCTTTGGTGCTGTGCTAACGGGTGCATTAGCAGTCGCTGCTGTTGTTTTATTTGATGTCGATGAAACCACATTGCTGCTTTGTTCAATGCTACGGTTTTGATTGTGATTGGCTTTATGGTGGTAAGGTTCACTACTATCCGTTGAGCTTTGCGCAGGCGTTGCTGGCGGCTTGGCAGGATTAAAAATAGTGGCAGTGTCTTTGGACATAGAAGCTGTTGGCGTGGAAGCTGGCTGTGGGGTGGTAATAGTCGTATTAAGCGACTCGGTAGAAGTTTTAGGCATGGCTGACCTTGCTAGAGAAAAATGGCTGTGCGCATTGTACGTTTTTTTTGCAAAAACCGCCAGTTTTGCCGCTCTAGTGTGTTGATTTATGGTTAAATATTAAATCTAGCACCTCTTTATTCTAGGCTTTAGTCATGACAGCTGATTTAACCACCAAAAAACCAACCCCGAACTTAGCATTTATATCTCAGCATTTATTCACCGCTATCTTGTGGGTCAGTGATGAGCTGGTCATTACGTGGCTAAATGCCCAAGCTGAGCAACTACTGGCTATTAGTAGTGGACGCTTGCTCAATCAATCTATATTGACTCTGCTTGCGTCCGAAAAATTAAAGAGGGATGAGCGCACGGCTCTGACTCTGGATAACGACAATAATAACACCGACCGTGACAAGCCAGACAATCACTGCGCCTTGACCGAGCGATTTCATCAGGCAAAGCAATATCAACAGCCCTTTATCGACCACGATCACATCATCAATACCCCACTCAATGGCAATTTACCACTCTCAATCGATTATAGCGTGACGCCTGTCATCTATGAGCAGCAACCTTATTTTATTATCGAGATGTGGGGTAAAGACCGCCAGAGTCGCATCTCAGAAGAGCAACGTCAGCAGCAACAATACAACGTTGCCCGTCATATGCTGCGTTCGGTTGCCCATGAAATCAAAAATCCATTGGCAGGTATTCGCGGCGCGGCGCAGTTATTACAGCGACAATTTATCAAGTTCAGCGAAGCGACTACTTTGCATCATCCTCTGTCTGCTGTTATTAGCGACATAAGCTCTGGCACAAACTCAGCTTCGAATAGCGATAAGCAGTTGCAAAAGACAGCGCAGAAGCTCCGCAGCTATACCGACATTATCATCTCAGAGACCGATCGATTGACCCATCTTATCGGTCAATTTCTTGGCTCTAATCAGCTGCCAAATTGGCAAATGCTGAATATTCATGAGCCGTTAGAGCATGTCTTGTCTTTGGTCGTTAATCAATATCCGCAAGTGCTGCTACAGCGCGACTATGATTTGTCGTTGCCCGAGCTATGCGCTGATAGAGATCAATTGATTCAAGTGTTTTTAAACCTCATTAATAATGCCTGTGAATCGATGACTGAGCTTGAGCAAGCTCTGCAACAAAGCGCGCCAGCCGCCGCTCATCAATTGCCCTTAGATACTTTGCATAGTCATCTTGATATTGAGGCCAAGTATCAACCAAAACTGCATATTCAAACGCGCATTGCTTTTCAGCATACGATTGGCAGCCAACAGCACAAACAAGCGTTGCAAGTCAGCATTACCGATAATGGCTCAGGGATAGATCCTGCGCTGATTGGACAGATATTTTTCCCGATGGTAACCAGCCGTGCCGCCGGTACTGGTCTTGGCCTATCGATTGTGCAAGATATCATCAGCTGTCATCATGGTATGATTGACGTCAGCTCGAATCAAACACAAGGCGCCAATGCAAACTATAATCCCAGTTATAATGACAATAACAGTCAGACACGCTTTACGCTGTACTTGCCTTTTAATCAGCCCGCAACCGATGCGTAAATACGACTGAATCTATCAAACAACAACCCTGAATCACTTGCTCATTAGGCCTGATACATGACTGCATATAACGACAACTTCAAAGCTAACAGTGACAATCAAGGCTCGAATGATAAAATCTCTGACAACCAAATATCTGATAGCCAAGCACTTAACAGTCAGACCATAAAAGTAACGGTCAATAACGCGCCTGCTGAAAACCCTGCGACCTTATGGCTCATCGATGATGATTCAGCGCTGCGCTTGGTGTTGGCAGATACTTTTGAAGACGCTGGATTGACGGTTGTCAGCTTTACCCAAGCACAAGCAGCATGGACACGCCTCAATGATATCTTGCAACAGCGCGAGTCAGCCACGCAGCTACCGGATGTGATATTGACCGATATCCGAATGCCAATGATGGACGGCTTGTCTTTTAGCGATTGGGTGCACGACCACTTTCCTACGCTACCAATTGTCATCATGACCGCGCATTCAGACCTGAGCTCTGCCATCAATAGCTACCAGACAGGGGCATTTGAATATCTGCCTAAGCCCTTTGACTTAGATGATGCCGTCGCTACGATTTATAAAGCGATTAATTTTCAACCGAATATGCCGATAGCCACTCACGCAACCGCGTCTGTGACTAACAGAGCCACTGAGACAGCCGATGCTACTCAAGCAAAGTCTGATATTCATTCAAAGCTCAATACTGACGCAAAGCCGCAAACCAAATCTGCACGCAAAGTTAACACGACAGACAAAACCAATAAGACCGCTAAAAATAAGGCTGAGATTAAAGCTGAGACACCAGCCAATGACAACCCCAGCGGTATCATCGGTCAATCACAAGCGATGCAAACAGTGTTTCGTGCCATTGGCAGATTGGCGCACTCACCTATTACCGTTTTGATTACTGGTGAATCAGGCACAGGGAAAGAGCTGGTCGCTAGTGCTTTACATCAGCATTCACCGCGTAGCCAGCAGCCTTTTATCGCCCTAAATATGGCGGCTATTCCACACGATTTGATTGAGTCGGAATTATTCGGTCACGAAAAAGGCGCGTTCACTGGCGCGACGACGACACGGCAAGGTCGTTTTGAGCAAGCAGATGGCGGTACATTATTTTTGGATGAAATCGGCGACATGCCGTTTAGCACCCAAACGCGGCTGCTACGAGTACTGGCCAACGGTGAGTTTTTCCGTGTGGGTGGACAGCAACCGGTCAAAGTGAACGTGCGCATCATTGCCGCCACCCATCAAAACTTGGAAGAGCTGGTCAAACAAGGCCGATTCCGTGAAGATTTGTTTTATCGCCTCAATGTCATTCGCCTACCGCTGCCACCGCTACGGACGCGCCGCGAAGACATTCCCGCCTTAACCCGTTATTTTATGCAACGCGCGGCTGAGCAAATGAATACCGCATCCAAGCAGCTACAACCTGACGCGCTACAAATCATGCAAGCCTTCGACTGGCGCGGCAATGTCCGCCAACTTGAAAACGTCTGCTTGTGGCTGACGGTCATGGCGACTGGTGATACGGTCATGATTGATGACTTACCGCCAGAGCTGCTTGAAGGGATGCCAGCGAACACAGAGCTGCAGACACAACAAACGTTGTCCTCGTCTGAATTTGCTCAAAACAATCATCAGCAACACAGTGCTAGCCTGCATAGCCGTCATCAAAATAACTTTATTCAAGACAACTCTATTCAGAGCAATCAAACTCAGAATGGTGCTAAAAACCCAAGCTGGCAGCAAGCACTAGCAGAGTGGGCTCAGCACGCACTGCAAACAGGCGAAACTGACATCTTGCAAACGGCAACGCCTGAATTTGAACGAGTGTTGCTCACAGCGGCACTCAATCACAGCGGTGGTAAAAAGATAGCGGCTGCCAACTTACTCGGCTGGGGACGTAATACGCTGACTCGCAAATTACAGCAACTTGATATGTCAGCAGCAGACACACAGACCAAAGAGTAATAAAAATGCAAAATCATTAAATTAAAAATTTAGTAAAATCAGTTATTTATCATAGCAAGCAAAAATAATCGTTAAATAATTAAAAATAATTGCGAAAAGGGCTTGTCAAACCATTCAAACTCTATATAATAGCCAACCACTGAGACGCACTACCGAATCAGTTAACTATCTATGTTGTGTTTGAATTTAAACGCCAATAATGATAGAGTAACGAAAATGGGGCTGTGGCGGAATTGGTAGACGCACCAGATTTAGGTTCTGGCGCCGCAAGGTGTGAGAGTTCGAGTCTCTCCAGCCCCACCATTTTCGGATAGTACATCTTAGACCAAATATCAAAACCTGCTTTTTAGCAGGTTTTTTTGTGTCTGAAATATGGCATTTATTATCACAAACGCTCTAAACCCTCCAACATCTCATCCATAATCTGATACCTTTTCTCCACCCGCTTCGCCAATGCTCTATCAACAATACATTGATAATAACTATACTCTAGTGGCAGTCTTGGAATCGGTTGTTGACAATGTTGTGTCGCCCACTCGTTTAATACATCGCTACTTTGAGTATTTATCTTAAACGGTCGCTCGCCCATTAATATCTCATACAGCATTATGCCAAACGCATAAATATCGCTTTGCACCGTTGCGCCCTGCCCCTGCCAACGCTCAGGTGCGAGATACGCTGATGTGCCTGCAAGATGATGTAACTTTTTGGCGGCATGAAAACGCTGCGCTAAGGCAAAATCTGTCAATAACAAATCAGGCATTACCCTGCTATTATCCGCACTATTTGGCAACAGACCATCTAGCAGAATATTACTGGGTTTAATATCATTATGTAGCCAGCCAACGTTATGTAAATTAGTGATGAGATGAGCAGACTGCACGATAAAATGATGCTTTTGTTGAACGGTCAATAACGAATGATTATTAGCATTGATCCGCCTTGCTAAGCTAGCATTGAGATAATAAGGCATGACAATTATCGTTAGCTGCTGAGAGTGGTTTAATGCGGGAATGGTTGAGTTGTCATAGGCTAGGATGGGCGGAGCAATAGCGGTCAGATTATTTTTTGTTAAAGAAGCTAAAGATGTCAAAACCTTAGCTTCATGATTTAAATCAGCGAAATTTTGATCAGAACCCTCATTTAACTGCCATTTAATCATCACCCTACCGAACTCTGAATGCTGAGCGCGCGTTAAGCCTTGATAGTCCGTCTCGCTACCCTTACTTTGCTGGCTACTAATACGCTGATGCACTATTTCACGATAATGCTTTGCTGACAACGCTTGAGTAATTAGTGGCAATACTTGCTGAGCGTGCGCTTGCAACGCTTGTATATTCGACAGATTACTGGCACTATTTTCCATAGTATTTTTTTCATCTGACCAGTTTCTCATGATATGGTGATACCTTTATCAAACCGCTATTCCTAATGTAAACGCACCTTTAACCGTTAGAGTCATTATGCCGCAATCAGCCAATACATCTCAGCCTTTTCCTTCATCTGAAGCCTCTGATCCGTCTGCTCATTACGCCCTGCCCGCGCCTTTGTTAGCGCTGCTCAGTCAATATCTGCAAGAGCAAGTCACGCCAGCTATCGAGATTGATCCTGCTCAGCTCGCTTATCGCTGGGTTGGTGGCCGCACCGGACATTTAAAGCCGTTGGCAGTCAATCTGTTTTTGAGCTTGGACGACTTGCATGGTATCGATACGCAAAAGGCAAAATTGGTACAAAACACGCGCCAGTTCTTAAAAGGTTATCCCGCCAATCATGTGCTGATGACGGGTACACGCGGTGCGGGTAAATCATCACTGATTCGCGCATTGCTACAAGCTTATCATAGCGAAGGCTTGCGCATTATTGAGATTGCTCGGGATGACCTACAAGTGCTAGACAAGATTCGTGCAGCGATCAATGAGCTGCCCGCAGATTGTAGTTGTCGCTATGTGGTGTACTGTGACGACTTGGCGTTTAACGGTCAAGACGAGAGTTATCGGGCGCTAAAAAGTGTGCTTGATGGCGCGCTCGACTCTGAGCAAGACAAACTGCTGGTCTATGCCACCAGTAATCGCCGTCGTCTCCTACCGCAGATGATGAAAGACAATCTTGACATTTATAATGGGCAGACAGATGAAGTCAATCCCTATGAAACGATTGATGAAACCGTGTCGTTATCGGATCGATTTGGCTTATCATTGACCTTTCATCCCATGGATCAGACGACTTATTTACATATTGTTCAGCATTATCTGAATTTAGAGCAACAGAAAATTTCAGCCAGTCTTGATGATACTGATACTGCCCTTGATTTGGCAGGTGAAAATCTGCCTGATACTATCAGGGCCGATGCCTTGCGCTGGGCATCGGAACGTGGTGGGCGCTCGGGACGGGTCGCTTATCAATTCAGTCGCTATTGGAGCGGAAAAACGCAATTGGCTATCGTAGATTCAATTGACGACTAATAATCTGGCAAATAACAAGCTATAAATCACGTTTCATTATCGCGTGCAGAGCCTAGATACTGCACGCTGTTATCCTCTTGACTGCTTGCCAAATCAGCAGCACCATCGACTGTATATTGAGCGAAATCCGCTGCCAGCCATAGATTACCTTGATACGCACGTTGCGCATCTAAGCGAATATGTCCCATGTTTGCCGTATTGCTATTTGGGTTATCAAAGCTTTGATAACGCGCGCTAAAATGGGTCAAAATTAGATTCTTAAGTCCGACATCTTGGGCAAACTTGCCCACCAATTGCGCACTACTATGCATAGGATCAAAGTCTGGATTTTTGGTTTGAATCTTGGTTAAAACTTCTTGAATATAAGTGGCTTCATGCACCAACAAATCAGTATCGACCAGCGCAGCGCTGAGACAAGCTGGCGTACCATTGTCCCCTGCTACTACCACCCGTGTACGCTTCACCGCATTATCGACATAATCTGCTGAACGAAGCTGGCGACCATCTTCGGTCATGACATCTGTACCTTGCTGCAGTTTGCCCCACAGTGCACTTGCTGGAATGCCGTCTGCGGTCAACTTGTCCGTATTAAGCGTGCGCTGACTGATGTTTTGCGTGATACCAAAGCCGTATGAGGCGACACGATGTGATAGCGGGGTGATATCAATATCAAGCTGATGCTGGCTGCCGAAACTGAAACTGACCTTGCCCTCATCTTCACTGTCTTTTGATAATACATCTTCTATCGCCATAAAGTTGATGGCAAAGGGAAAGTATAGCTCGGTCGTCAAAGTAATGGCATCGAGGAGTTTGGCGATGGCTTTTGGTGCAATAAGCATTAGTTGTTCGTGGCGTCCAGACATAGCCGCGCTCGCCAGCAATCCTGGCAAACCATAGCAATGGTCGCCATGCACATGGGTAATACAAATGGCGGTTAATTGATGTAAGGAGAGCTTGGTCTGCAGCAATTGTTGCTGCGTGCCTTCACCGCAATCAATCAAAACCCAAGGACGCGATTTTTTAGGCTGCGGGCTAGCGCCAGATAGATAAGGATTCAGGCACTCAATTGCCAGCGCCGTGACATTGCGCTGTTTGGTTGGCACTCCTGCTGAGGTACCTAAAAAAGTCAGTTTGAGCATGATTTAGCACTCATAGTACAAAATTATTAATAAATGATACGGCTTATGACAATTGGCACATCATGGTTCGGTCGCCTGCTACCATCTGTCCACCATTAGCACTGCATTCATTAACCATGTTGGACTCGTAGGATTTCCAACCACCATAAAAGCTCGCTACACACAACAAAACGACCAGCAGTTTTTGTGACCAGGCTTTTATCGACACCTGCTGGCGGTTGATTTCTTGACGAGCAAGCGATGGGTTAGCATTGCCATCGGTATTGGCATCGATATTTTTGTTATCAGATTTATTCAAGTCAGTCATTACTGTATCCTAAAAAGGTTTTGTTTACGAATAAACAAAACCTTTGGGCAAAATATCAAATCAAGCATTTATAGAAGTATAAACGCTGGCAATTAAAACGTCAGACGACCACCCTTTTCTTCTGCGCGCTTAAAGGCATCACGTTCTTCACAATGCTTGAGCCAATTTAAGATGTTGGTATATTTACTCTTATCCAATCCTGGGCCAGCATTGGCACCTACGACTGCTAGATGCATCTGAATGTCAGCGGCGCTAAAGTCTTCACCGGCAAACCAATGATTGTCTTGTAGATGCTGCTCCATCATGTCGAGTATCTTATTTAAGCTATTGGTGATCATGCTTTTTTCGACTTGGGTTCTGATGCTTTTGCTAACCGGCTTAATCAGCATCGGCGATTGCTCAACCACTTTGGTGAATACTAAGCGCATGACCAGCGGCGGCATAACTGATGCTTCAGCGAAGTGTAACCAAAATGTATAAGCTTCCCATGCGGCTTCATTATCATCCGCAGGCTTGAATTGATGCGCTTTATCATAATGCTTGAGCAGATACTCGATGATAAACCCTGACTCAATCAGCGGGCGACCGTCAACTTCCAATATCGGTGCATGACCGAGTGGATGCACTTCTTTTAAGCTATCAGGCGCACGATAAGCTTTATTGCGCTCGTAGCACGTCAGTTGATAATCGGCTTTGAGCTCCTCTAGTAACCATAAGATACGAAACGAGCGTGAGTTTGCTAAATGATAAAGGTGTAACATAAACCATCCTAGTAATTGGTAATAAATGATTGTGAGTCCGCTATACTATTTTAGATATCATGTGCCAAATTAGGTCGAGCGTGATAATACTGCTATTGATAATAGCGCACTTAACTCGGCTTTGACACCACAACTGTGTAGAGCGGTTACGAAAAACAGTGTCTATCAAGTCAACTTTGGGGTTTACGACGACCCCTGCTTATTTGGCGTGCAGTACGTCTATTTTTCGATTCATTTTGTCTATTTTTTGCTGATACTTTCTGATTTTGCGAAAACGGTGCGCGGCCAACACCCCTTTGATACGGCGATTTTTTAGGCGACGGCGCGGCGGAAAGCTGCCCACTTGTGGCTCATTGTAGCCATGCAGACGGTCATCACGTTTACGTCCCCAATACCCCAAGGCACTATCGACAATCATAATCATCAAGGCGGCAAAAATCATACCGTACATAAATAAGGAGCCGCCCTCATCCACGCTTTGATGCAAAATAGTAATAGAAAATACGAATAAAAATATCGGCTCAAGGTAGCATAAAGTGCCAAACAAAGAGACCGGCAATTTTTGACTGGCGACCATGGTCAGCGACATGGCTGCGGCGCTGATAATCCCTAATAACGGTAAGAAATACCACAGCTTACTGGTATCAAAGGCTACTTCAAACCCACCGCTCATATACAGAGCAATAATGACAACGGGTGACAGCAAGATCAGATCAGAGACCAAGCCAGTAATCGGCGGTACCGCTAATTTACGACGTAATAGATAATAAGGCGGATAACCCAAGCAGACAAATAACGTCGCCCAAGATATGGTGCCATACTGGAAAACATCATAAGCGATACCAGCGCCTGCGCATGAAGTCGCTAGCCACTGCAACACACTCATGTCTTCATTATAAAAAAACCGACCCACCATAATCATGATAAGCGGGTATAAGAAATAACCTAGCGTCACCTCAAGACCCAAATCATTGATGGGCGCCCACATAAATATCCAAATTTGCGCGCCCAAAATCGGGGTTGGCAATACAAACAAAAACCACTCTTTTGGGGTTTTTAAGGTCTTTAAATAGTCAAAAATATGTTGCCATTGCTTTAAGACACTGATTAACAATAGCAGACTTAGTAGCATCATTAGCACGCGCCATGACGCCACCTGCGTACCTGATAATGGTTGCATCAACAGACCAAACAAAAATAACAACGAGTATAAAAAATTTGCCGCCACCGCAGCGATAGCGCCTTGCGACGTTTGATTCGTAGTGAGCATAATTAACGACAGCCTGTACAGATTGGCGCACTTCCTTGGCAATTTTGAAAAAAAACAAAAGCCCCAGACGCGAACGTCGGAGGCTTTTGTTGCTAAGAGCTACGATAACTTTATCGTGCTTATATAATGAGCAGCATTATGTCAAAGTCATTCTGGATAAGCAATACAACTGTAAGACTAGTCTATCAAACGTGTGATTCAGTTAAGCCAATTATCGACATAAAGATGCTCATAACAACCGCCCACTTCACTGATTTTTATATCATACATACTTACATCGAGTCTAGCTGCTCAATTTTTTGCTTAAGCTTATTCATCTTATGTTGGTAACGACGAATTTTGCGGAAGCGATGCGCCTGTAGCACCCCATCGATACGGCGCTCTATCAAACGGCGGCGCGGTGGAAAGCTGACCACTTGCGGCTCTCGGTAACCATGCAAATGATTGTCACGCTTACGGGTCACATAGCCCATAGCACTGTCTAACAGCATGACCAGTAATGCCAGCGTAATCATGCCATACATAAACAGCGAGCCGCCTTCATCGAGACTTTGACTCAATACCGTGACGGATAATACAAACAACAGCATCGGCTCTACATAGCTCAATGCCCCAAATAACGAGACCGGCAACTTACTACTGGCAATCATCGTCAGCGACATTGCAAGCGCACTAAAAGCACCCAGTAGCGGCAATAAATACCAGAACTTAGCCTCCTGAGCAGCCATACTAAAACCACCGCTGACATAAAGCATGATGAGCACCACTGGCGTCAGTAAGGTCAAGTCAGACAATAAGCCAGTAATCGGTGGCACGGCAAGCTTGCGCCGCAGTAGATAGTAAGGTGGATAGCCCAAACATACAAACAAAGTCACCCAAGATATCGTGCCATATTGCACTATGTCATAGCCGATACCCATTGCGGCAAATAACGCTGCGGCCCACTGCAGCGCGCTCATATGCTCATGGTAAAAGAAGCGTCCGACTACTATCATCACCAGCGGCAATAAAAAATAGCCCAAGGTGATATCAAGACCAAAGCCGTTGACCGGCGCCCACATAAATAGCCAGATTTGCCCACCCAAAATCGGGGTTGGCAATACAAATAACAGCCACTCTTTTGGGGTTTTCAAAGTCTTTAAATAATCAAAAACGTGCTGCCATTGCTTTGTGAAACTGACCAATAATACCAAACTGAGCAGCATCATGAGCACACGCCATGAGGCTACCTGTGTGCCTGACAAGGGCAGCATAAACAGCCCAAACAAGAACATCATGGAGAATAAGAAGCTGGATGATACCGATGCTAGGGTTCCCTGAAAAGTTTGATTGGTCGTAAGCATAACAACAGCCTTAGAAAATAAAACACTTTGTTGGCATTATTTATAAAACCACGTAGAGTTATTAAGAGTTAAAAATAGAGTTGTGCAACACATTTCAAAAAACAGAATCTCAAAAAATAGAATTGCAAAACGAATAAATCAGAATGACGAATTAAACGAAGCAACAAAAAAAAGCCTCCAACGATAACGTCAGAGGCTTTTTGATAGAACAGTTATGAAAACTAAACTAAAAAGCTAGGCACTGAAACATTTATTCGTCATCGTCTGTGTTTTCGTTGTCAGTACTGTCATTATCCAAGGTAGGATCATTGGCAATATCGATAACATCGTTGACATCAGTCGTCGCTGTGTCGCCAGTTGCCGCATCAATATCTATCTGCTCTTGACCTTCCACATCAAACGTACCGTCTTCTCTCATGGCATCGATTAGCTCGTCGTCACTTTCTTCATGATCAACACGCGCCATCGCCACCAGTTTTTCATCTTTTGACAGACGAATCAGCGTGACACCTTGCGTATTACGACCAGAGCTGGCCACATGCTGGACTGGCGTGCGCACTAATGTGCCTTTGTCAGAGATTAAGATAATGTCGTCTTCAGGATCAACCTTGGTCGCCCGTACTAATGCCCCATTACGCGTGCTAGTTTTGATAGCGATAACACCGCCACCGCCACGATTTTGCGTATTGAACTCATCGATCAAGGTACGCTTACCAAAGCCATTTTCACAAGCAATTAAGATTTCGAGTACATCATCTTCAATGACAACCAATGATTTGATAAATTCATCAGCAGCCAGACGCATACCACGGACACCTTTAGCGGTACGGCCCATAGCGCGAGCATCATTTTCATCAAAACGAATGGCTTTACCACTTGAAGCAAATAGCATGACTTCTTGGCTACCGCTAGTGATACGCGCGCTTACCAACTTATCACCGTCTTCTAAACCAACGGCAATCAAGCCATTCGAGCGAATATTGGCAAATTGCTTAAGCTCGACACGCTTCACTGTGCCATTGGCCGTTGCAAAGAATACAAAAGGTGGCTCTGCTTGCGTGCTATCCTCTAAATTATTATCTTCTGATAAGCTGTCATCGCCGTCTACTAGAGCGCTTGTTAATGACATCTCATCTTTTACCGACAATTCTTCTACGATTTTTGGAATAGGCAAGATGGTTGTCACGGTTTCATCAGGATTTAATCCGATTAAATTCACTAATGGACGACCACGGGCACCGCGACTGGCAATCGGCACTTCAAACCCACGTAGGCTAAAGACGCGACCGGTATCCGTAAAGCAAAGTACGGTGGCATGCGTTGAGGTCACAACTAAGTGATCAATCACATCGTCTTCTTTCATTGCAGTGGCTGACTTGCCTTTACCACCACGTTTTTGTGCCACATAATCATCAATTGGCTGCGTTTTTGCATAACCGGTACGAGAAACCGTCATTACCACGGTTTGCTCAGGGATAAGGTCTTCACGATTAAAGTCCATACGTGAGTCAATAATATCGGTACGACGCTCATCACCAAAGTTTTCACGAATCTCAATCATCTCATTTGAGATAATGGACATCAGCTTATCGAAATCACCAAGAATAGATTCTAAGTGCGCGATTTCACGCAATAAGTCTTGGTATTCTTCAGTTAATTTGTCCTGCTCAAGACCCGTCAAACGATGCAGCTGCATGTCTAAAATCGCATTGACCTGCTCAAGTGACAAGCGATAACGCTCCTCGCCTTCGATCAGACCAAACGGCGCTTTAGGATCTTCACCATCGATAAACTCAGGACGTACTGATTGACTACCAGCAGCCGTAAGCATCGCCACGACGCTACCTGAACCCCATGTATTATTTAGCAGGTTTTCACGTGCCAAGCCACGGTTTGCAGAGGATTTAATCGTCGCAATAATCTCATCAATATTCGCAAGTGCAACGGTTAAGCCTTCAAGCAAATGACCACGAACGCGTGCTTTATTAAGCTCATAAATGGTACGACGCGTGACCACTTCTTGACGATGGCGGACAAAGGCGGCAATTAACTGACGTAAGGTCAAAAGCTTAGGCTGGCCGTTATCCAATGCCACCATATTGATACTAAAGCTAGATTCAAGCGGTGTCTGCAGGAACAAATTATTGACGATGACTTCGGCTGTTTCACCGCGACGTAAATCAATGGCTATACGCATACCGTCTTTATCAGACTCATCACGAATCTCAGTAATACCTTCGATTTTTTTGTCACGTACCAGCTCGGCGATACGCTCAATCAGCTTGGCTTTATTGGTCTGATAAGGCACTTCGGTAAAGACAATACGCTCACGGTCACGGTTGACACCAGTATCACTCATCGCTTCAATAATATAGCGGCCGCGCACATGCAGGCGGCCTTTACCAGTGCGGTAAGCATCTAAAATACCAGCGCGACCATAGATGATACCGCCCGTAGGAAAGTCAGGACCAGAGATATGCGTCATCAGCTCTTCGGCTGATATTTGTGGGTTTTCGGCATACGCTAAGCAGGCATTAATGACCTCGGTTAGGTTATGCGGCGCCATATTGGTCGCCATCCCGACCGCAATACCAGTCGCACCATTGACCAGCAAGTTAGGAACACGCGCTGGCAACACGCTTGGCATACGCTCAGAGCCATCGTAGTTGTCTTCCCAATCGACGGTATCTTTGTCCAAGTCAGCCAGCATCTGATGGGTCAGCTTGGTCATACGTACTTCGGTATAACGCATGGCAGCCGGTGGATCATCATCAATCGAGCCAAAGTTACCTTGACCATCAACCATCGGGTAACGCAAGCTAAAGTCCTGCGCCATCCGTACAATCGCATCATAGACCGCACTATCGCCATGCGGGTGATATTTACCGATGACATCACCGACCACACGCGCCGACTTCTTATAAGCTTTATTATAGTCATTAGACAATACGTGCATCGCATACATCACACGGCGATGCACTGGCTTGAACCCATCACGCACATCAGGCAGCGCGCGCGAGACGATCACGCTCATCGCATAATCCAAATAGGACTGCTTTAATTCATCCACGATGGCAATAGGACTGATCGAGTCGCTCATATACACTCCTTCACTCACATACTTTCGCTATAGGTTGCGCGCCTCAAAAGTGCTTACGCTGATACAAAAATATAGCGGCACAAACGCGCAACTATGATTGCTTTATCAACGCTGAAAAGCACCATCAGACGGGCAAAACCATAGGAAAATGGCGATACGGTTTTTGTTAAAAGTAATGTTTAATAAAAGAAGCCATTTTAGCACAAATTTGTTGATTTAGGGGGTTCTGACTGTCATAAAAATCAAGCAAAACAGCTCATTAGCGCTAATTTTTTAATCTGGTAATATCTACCAAAACGACTTTAACGACATACTTGTTTAGACTGGCTAATTTTGCCATTTTTGCATACAAACTTGCCCTCTTTTGAGCAATGCGAGATGCCGCCCATCTTACCAGAGCAAGGGGTATTTTTTGCTTGTGCTTGGCTCATAGAAGACAGTACAAAGGTCAGGGCCAGCAAAGATAGCATCATTGATTTCATCGTTTTATTCTTCCAAAAGCTCATTGGTTTACCCATAAAAAACTGCACCCACTAGGATGCAGTCTTTTAGTCTATGGTATGTCTTTACTCTTTACGCTTAAACCCTTTATGCCCAAATATTCTTAAGATTGGTTAAAATTTTGCGCAAAGAACTCACGGGTAGCTTGCGTACAGGCAGGACTGACTAAGCCACCATGATAGTTGCTATAAAAAGCCAGTAAGCTGTTTTGACCTTGTGCTTCGGCATCTGCCTTCACTTTAGCCACACTACTACTAAAGTTGGTTTGCACACTGGTGACCACAGTGTTGGCATTCCACTTGTTCATTGATGCCTGACCAATCATTGTAAGGCTCGGCTGGTCTGGACGACTATCCGCATTATCGGTATCTACATCTAATACCGTCACATTAAGTTTAACTGCAGGATTGTTGGTACTGGCTGCTTGCAATAATTTTGCCATAGAGCCGGTGTTTATATCATAATAGACGGTCGGATCTTGATTACCACCGCAGATGAGTGTTGGCATTTTTGGCACATAGCCACGTAGGTCGTTGTCTTTTAGCGCTTTACGCAGATTATTCTGCGGATTGGCAGCAGGTAAATCATTGCCATTTTCTGCAAATAGCCCATCAGGATTGTTGATGGTATCCGTCACATAAGCCGCGCGGAAATCAGATTTTATCAAGTAATCATTGTCATCATAACCACCCAAAAATGAGAATATAGAACCTTTGGACAAACCATCCAATACTGGATTCGTCGGCGTCTTTTGAAACAACGCATTGTTTGGTAATTTACCAGCCGCTACCAATTCGCCAAATGGTGAATCACTTGGTAATTGCGCACTGGCATACTTATCCAAAAAGATATCGGATTTATCTTGATAGATATTGCCGTACTTTTCTTGCAAGCCAATACCAAGCAAGGGCGCAAACCGAGAAGCGCCAATATTGACATTGCCTCTAAAGATGTCATCACCAAAGGCCGCCAAGGCATAAGGGCCGGAAGATGGTGCTATCGCCGTAATAGGTTTGTTTTGTGACTCTAGCAATCTAGCGGTTGCCATAACCACATAGCCACCCTGCGAGTAACCAGCGAGAAACAATTTACCTGAGTCATCAATCTTGAGGTAATTGGCATCGTTGGCACGTTTTTTTCTGTCAATGATTGAGCGGGCGCTGTCTAAGGCGTCGACCATATCCGTAGACTGTTGCTGGGCAACCAGATAAGGGTGATAATCAAGCTCTGATTCATCGTAGCCTGCATAGTTTGGCGCTACGACGATATAACCTTGGGCAGCAAAGTTCGCAGCGATTAACGTCGATTCGCCAACCGCCGGATTGTTTAGGTTGCCTACTTGATTAAAGTCATAAGACTTCTCAGTGGTCGTACCATGGGCATATAATAATACTGGACGGTCGCCTTGGCATTCAGCCGCATCGCCAGTCGGTACCATCAATGCCGCTGTCGCTGTGGTATCTTCATCGGCAGCACCTTTGGTATCATAGCTGACCTTTTCTATAGTCACGCCGCATTTGGCCGCTGGCGTTGCGCTATTACCAAAGCCACTGTCTATTTGGCTCGTACTAAAACTTTTTACAAACTTTGACGTGGCTGACGAGGTATCTGAATCAACAGCGTCAAAATCGTTATCGTCGCCACAACCGACGAGTAATAAACTACTCGCAATGGCAACTGAGAGCAAACAACGTGACATGACAGGCTTATTTATAATAGAGGAAGAGGCGATAATCATAATTGCTATCCTTAGCAGTAATAAAACAGAAGAGTGCCAAGCGTCCTTGGCAGTAGATAGGAGTCGTTTGACAGTGTTGATTTAATCAGAGTATTTGATGACAGTTAATGCATCAGCAATGTGTCTGATACCTTACTATATATACCGTAAAAAGTGAGCAAAAGCTACCGGAAAACATGCTCTTGAACATCACAATTGTCCTCGCAACGCTAATACTTTTAGCCATGAGGTTCACGATACCAGAGAGGTCAGCACTCCTGCTTACATGTCATAGGCTTTGTTTACATGATTTTGCCTTGATACTATCCACCCAACCCCTACTCCTTAGACAGTGTAAACCCTTATGCCAAGTGATATGAAAAACAGTACAAACGACAAGCAAGCAATAACAGAATCTCTGCAACACTCTATCCAAGCAGAAGAGATGCGCAGTGATCGTAGCTTCGATGCGATTGCCGATCATTTTGAAAAAAAGGTCTACGGTGGTCTTAAAGGCGACATTCGGCTGGCAGTATTGCGCCGTGATATCTTTGACTATACGGCGCAGATGAGCAAAGAGCTTGGGCGGCCTTTACGGATTTTAGATGTGGGTGCGGGGCTGGCTCAGATTGCGATTGAGCTTGCCGCTCAAGGCCATAGCGTGGTCATCAATGACATCTCTGCCAATATGTTAGAGAAAGCAAAAGCGAGCACCGCAGAAATCGATAAGAATCTACATATACGCTGGTATGTTTGCCCGTATCAAGCGCTTGAGGACAAATTGGCGATAGATAAACTGGCAATAGACAACTGGCAAAATAAAGGCAGTGGGGCTGATAATACTGAAAACGCAGCTAAGTTTGATTTGATAATGTCACACGCCCTACTCGAATGGCTCGCAGAACCAGCCGCTATCATGGACTTTTTTGACCGCCAATTGGCTGAGCATGGCGCACTGTCGCTCTGCTTTTATAATCCAGCGAGCTTTGACTATCGTAATCTGATTATGGGTAATTTTAATCTGCTCGATAACACGGATTATAAGGCTGACAATAAAAAAAGCCTGACCCCTAATCATCCAGTCGCCAAGGAAGAAGTCGAGTCTTGGTTAGAAGCTCATCATTACCAAACGATTCTAACCAGTGGCTTGCGCGTGTTTCATGATTATGCGCCGCTCAAACGCGGCGGTCACAACGATCCTGATGCAGTCATACGCATGGAGCTACGCTACTCACAACGAGAGCCGTATAAATGGCTAGGTCGCTATCTGCATATCATGGCAACTCGGCAAGTTGCTTAAGTGGAATGATAACGAGCATCTAAAGTAGCGTTTGTTAAAGCGACTATCTGGCTTCTGCCACGCGCTCGGACCGATCGTACTCTGACCACGTCGTCGCATTGATGTCTTTTTCATCAAAGACAACGACATGCTCAAGTATGGGCAAAATCCCAATTTGCGAGCCAATCTCATGATTATGATGACTGGCGACCAAGGACAAAACCGTCTGCCCATCATCGAGTTGCAAGCGATACAGATAATTAGCACCGCGAAAGACACGCCCCACTACTAAAGCGGTTCGGGGACTGTCATCATCATGAATAATATCGTCAGGACGGACCAGCACCTTAATCGGTGTGCCGTTGGGATAGTCGTACTCGCAATACTGCGGCTGTCCCGACTCATCATAGACTTCCATACGACGATAGATATCACCAAGTGCAGTCTCAACGTGACCTTCCTTGATGATGCCGTCTATCATTGCGCCTTCGCCGACGAACTCAGCAACGAACGGACTGACTGGCTCATGATATAGCTCGCTTGGTGTCGCCCATTGTACCAGTCGACCTTTATCCATGACCCCTACTTTATCTGCCAGCGCAAAAGCCTCGTTTTGATCATGAGTCACCAAAATAGCGGTAGTATTGGTACGTTTGAGAATATCGCGGACATTCATGGCCAATGACTCGCGAAGCACCACATCCAAATTAGAAAACGGCTCATCGAGTAGCAAAAGCTTGGGCTTCGGTGCTAACGCGCGTGCCAAAGCAACGCGTTGTTGCTGACCACCTGAGAGCTCATTGGGGCGTTTATTAGCATGCTCCGTCAATTCAACGAGGCTTAGCATCTCAGCCACGCGGGCTTTTTTGTCGGCTGCTGACCATTTATTGAGACCAAAAGCGATGTTTTTTGCCACGCTTAAATGCCCGAATAACGCATAATCTTGAAACACCATGCCCATGCCACGCTTGGCTGGCGCGACGGCGAACGAGGTCGTCGGTGTCTGTTCTGTCAAGCGTTGGTTATTTAAGCCAATCGTGCCGCGCCGACTTTGCTCTAGCCCTGCAATGGCTCGTAATGCTGTGGTCTTGCCGCAGCCGCTATAACCCAAAAAGCAGCCAATCTCACCTTGCTGCAAGCTTAGCGATAGTCCATTAACGATGATGGTATCGTCATAACCGACAATTAAATCTTGGACGCTAAAGTAAGGATTGGTGGCGATATTGGTCTCAGTATGTGCGCTAGAATGACCATCATGCTTAGCGATATTATTATGCTGTACTTGATAGGCTTCATCTGTTGATACTGGTGATTTTTTTACATTGCCAGCACGCACTTCCATTTTAGCCGTAGCCGACTTAGGATTGGCTGGGTCTGTTGAGTCTTTAATCAAGTCAGTATACATAGACGGTACCAGTAAGCTATTAGTGAATAAAACCAATAAATAAAACGGTAAAAATTATGGTGCTAATGAATCCTTGAGCGCGAGCAACTCTGTCTTTAACTTATTAAATAATAAACTGCGCTCAACTTACCTTTGCTTATCACTTTGACGTAGCAATATCCAAACAGGGATAAGACCGACCAGCACAATCAGTAAGCTTGGCAATGCTGCCCTGCCCCACATGCCTTCGCTGGTCATCTCAAACACCCGCACTGCTAGCGTATCCCAGCCCTGCCGCCTTGTCATCAAGGTGATTGGCATCTCTTTCATCACTTCGACAAAGCCCATCAGTAATGCCGTTAGCACCCCAGGGCTGAGTACGGGCAACATCACTTGTCGCCAGCGCTGATAAGGGCTGTCACTGAGCAATTTAGCCGCCGCTTCTTGATTGACAGTCAGTCGTTGTAACTGCCGATCGACTGGCTGAAAGCTTACAGTCATAAAGCGCGTCGATAAAGCAAGGAGCATTACAATCACACTACCAGACAGCACTTGTTGCGAGGTTATACCAAAAGCAATCAGCTGATTGTCAAGCCAAGCAATCGGAATAAATATGCCAACAGCTAATACTGTTCCCGGCACCACATAGCCTAGATTGGATAAAGTGGTCATGAGCTTGGTTGATTTATCAGGATATTGGCGCTTAATCCACGCAATGATGACTGCCAAGCAAGCAATAAAAATGGTGGTCATGCTCGCAATCATGAGACTGTTGGTGACAAAATCAATATAACGAGCGTCAAAATCTTGGCGGAAGTTTAACGCCGTCCAGTAGATGAGCTGCAAGAACGGTATTAAAAAGGCCAGCAAAAACACCAGTGTGCACAGTAACGTCATAGCCAATTTAGCAGACGTGCTGGCTTCAAAACGTTGATTATTGCCTTGAGTCACTGTATTGCCGCGTTTGCCTTGCCAATACTGCTCAAACAATACCACGATAAATACCACACCGATTAACAAAGCGGCCAACTGGGCGGCTGTCGTTAGACTAAAGAAGCCAAACCAAGCCTTATAAATAGCCGTCGTAAAGGTATCAACATTGAAGACTGAAACCGCGCCAAAATCTGCAAGCGTTTCCATACTGGCAAGTAACAAGCCGCCAATGACCCACGGCAAGGCCTGTGGTAATGCCAAGCGAAAAAACACGCGACTGCGGCTTAAACCAAGCATTTGACCCGCTTCAATCGCCCGCCTGCCTTGTGATAAAAAGGCCTGACGCGCCAGCAAATAAACGTAGGGATAAAAAGCCAGTGACAACACCAAGCCTGCGCCCCAGACATTGCGTACCGACGGAATAGCTGTATCGATACCCAGTTCTCGCAAACCTGTCTGTAGCGGTCCACTAAAATCAACAATACCAACGGTGACAAATGCCAGCACATAAGCCGGTATCGCGAGCGGTAGCATCAGAGCCCACGAAAAAAAGCGCTGTCCGGGAAAGCGATACATGCTGGTGAGCCAAGCAAGTGCAGTGCCGATACTGCCAGAAATGACCGTCACCATGACCAATAAAATCGCGGTATTTTTGAAAACTTGCGGCAATACATACTCGCGCATATGCGTCCAGATGTCTGCCACTGGCTGCGTCCATGACAGCAGGACGATGAGAATTGGTACCAGCATAAACAACGAAATCAGTCCTAGGACTGATTTTGAGAGGATACGTTTGCGAACGGCATGGTCTTGACTAACAGCTTGGTTACTATGGTTACCATTATTGCTATTGTTATTGTCGTTGACTGTTTCATCTTGACGAACAGACGCGTCTGGCGTTGTGATCATATCATTATTACCGTGTCATACGCATAGAGATCCTAACTTAGCCAGCGCATACCCAAATAGCACGTTCACACTGTCAAACTCATTTAGCCTACTAAACGTAGTGCTGCATTTGTCTTTTGGCTACTGTGCTTTTTAGGTATGGCAGGGTTTAAGAGGCTCTATTTATAACCTGCTTTGTCCATCATTTGAATCGCTTGGGTTTGCAGCTCGCCAAACTTTTGCACGCTGATGTCGTCTTTTTTGAATTCGCCCCATGATCTGAGCATATCTGACTCATCGACGCCTTCTTTGACTGGATATTCTTTATCAGAGCTGGCGTAGAGACCTTGGGCTTTATCCGACGACAACCATTCCATCAATTTAAGCGCGCCATCAGGATTGTCTGAGTCTGTGACCACACCCGCCCCAGAGATATTCACGTGAGTACCAGTAGTGCCTTGGTTTGCCCAAAAGACTTTGACAGGGAAATTCGGCTGCTCATCGAGCAAGCGACCATAGTAATAACTATTAGACAAGCCCACTTCACACTGACCGGCAGCGATAGCTTTTAGCATGCTAGTGTCATCACTGAAGACGTCAGTTGCCAAATTATCTACCCAACCACGAATGACGGCTTCGGTTTTTTCTTCGCCTAAGTTTTCAATCATACTGGCAACCAATGACTGGTTATATACAGAGTTTGAGGTGCGCAAACAAAGCTTGCCTTTCCATTTTGGGTCGGCCAAATCTGCATAAGTGGATAACTGGTCGGCGCTGACTTTACTTGGGTCATACATGATAGTACGCGCACGTAATGACAGACCCGTCCACTGACCTTTTGGATCACGATATTTTGCAGGCACATTGGCCTCTAAAACCGTCGATGCCACTGGTTGGAGCAAACCTTGCTCAGCCGCTTGCCATAAATTACCTGCATCTACAGTCAATAGCATATCCGCTGGCGTATTTTTGCCTTCCGCTTGCAAACGTGCCATCAGCGGACCACTCTTATCGGTCACCAGTTCAATATTGACGCCCGTCTCTTTCGTATAGCGGTCTAGCAAGGGCTTGATCAGCTGCTCGTTACGTGATGAGTAGATCGTAATCGTCTGTCCCTCAGCACTCGTCGCGCCATCATTCGTCACTTCTTGCTCGCTACTCGCTGCTGAGCCTTCCGCCTCAACGCTCTCTTCCGTCGTAGAGGAATTGCTACAACCTGCAAGTCCTAACATCATGCCAAATACGGCAATAGGTAAAGTAAGCTTGGTAGAAGGTAAATTTGCGCTGAAAGCTTTCAATGACATAGTTTTCCCCATTAATGGTGCTACAGATAATTGAGATAAAAAATCGTTATCAATTACTAATAATCAAGATTAATAACCGCATAATATCTGAAAACAACATACTAATAGAAATGAGATTAATTATCAATACATTTATTTAACTGGATAAACTGGTATTTATTTGGCTAAGCCCTTGCTTTTACAACGCAATTTTTGACTTAATTTCTGCTCAGCAGTTGTTTATTTAATCCATCTTTATCGCTGCTATTGCCCCAAACTTATAATAACCACTGACCTAAAATTGCATTGACTGCTGCTTCAGTACGTAATATGCGTGGACCTATATGCACTGCCTGACAGCCTTGCGCGGTAAGTAGCTCAACCTCATAGTCAATCCAGCCCCCTTCTGCGCCGATACAGACGAGACTGGGTAATGAGGCGCTATTAGATAAGTTGGTGTCTGCAAACAATGTTTTATCTTGACGTGGCTTTGCTAGTGTTTGCTGCTGTACATACTGCGAAAATGAAAGATCGCTGTAAGGATGCGCGACAATAGCGCGGTTGATGATTAGACTTGCCAGCTCATCCTCGACAAAGGGTTTAAAGCGCTTTTGCAAAGTGATGCGCGGGGCAACAGTATCTACCCCTTGTTGTAAGCCCTCTAATACAAACTCATCGAGGCGACCCAACATCGGACTTTGCCAATAGCTCTTTTGTGTACGGTAGCTATTGATAAGGATAATATCACGCACACCAAGCGCCGTCATATCCATTATCAAGCGGCGCAGCACTTTTGGACGTGGCAATGCCAAGATAACAGTCAGATTTAACTTAGCAGGTGGCACAACTGACAATTGGACATCACCTAGCTGAATACAGCGAGCAGCAATCTCCTCAATAATCGCCGTACCAAGATTGCCACCGAGTTGCCCGATTTTCAGCGTGTCGCCCACTTTTGCTGCCAATACATGATTGACATGGTTGATTTGCAACAGATTATTGATTATCGCAGAATCTTGCGAAAAATATTCGGTAGGTAGTAATAGACAGTTCATAGCGTCTCTTGGCTTGCATGCTGCTCAATTACCTTTTCAATCATGGCAAACTGGCGCGTTAATACTGCTTGCTGCTGTACGGTCATCTGCTCGCCAGCTTGCCCTGCCTGTTTGGCTAATAGCGGATGGCTAAGCCAAGACTGTAGTTGATCATAAATGAGCGCCGTATCGTTAGCAGCCAATGAGGATTTTTTGCGCGAGGATTTTTGCTTACCCTTTATCTCTGAACTACTGATATCTGAGCTACTGATAGCTGAATTGGCGATATTTTCATTATTGGTAGCAACATTCTCTATCGTCGTTGGCTTTATCGTAATTGGACGATAAAACGCATTGTTTGGCTGATATAACGCGCCGACACTCGCCAGCTTATCGACCACACTTTGACACGATTGGGTTTGGCGTCCCATTAGCACCGGCGTTGCCACACTCGCTGGCTCAACTGGGTTGTGTCCGCCTACATCGACCAAAGAACCGCCCACCAACGCCACATCCGCCAATGCATACCATGTCATCAGCTCGCTCATGCTATCTGCCAAATAGACTTGCGTGTCCGCATTGATTACTTCTTCGTTACTGCGCCGTGCCATTATCAACGTGCTGTTTTGGATAAGTGTCGCTACTTCATCGAAGCGTTCAGGATGTCTGGGCACGATAATCAATAGCGTATCTGCCAGCGCTGGGTTGGACAATAGCTGCTGCTGTAATGACAGAGCGATGCTTTCTTCACCGCTATGGGTGCTGGCCGCGACCCAAATAGGACGATCAGCTATGCCCAACTCGACGGCAATACCGCTCTTTTGCTTTTGTATAGTGGCACGCTCATGTTCTTTCTTAGCAGCACTGCTATCAATCGCTTGTACATCATCAGTTTTGCTATCAATCGTTTCATTATTAAGCATTGGTCTATTAATGACCCACTTGAGTGAGCCCGCCACCCGAATTTGCGCACTATGAGCACCCAGCTGGCGAAAGCGTTTAGCAGACTCATTGTCTTGCGCAATAATTAACGTCAGATTTTTCATCATACTGGCGCTGACAGCAGCGATTTTTTGATAGCTTGTAAATGAACTGGCTGATAGACGACCATTGACTAAGATGCTCGGAATACAATGCTCGGATAGCTTGGCTAAAATATTCGCCCACAGTTCGGTCTCTACAAATAAGGCCGCGACTGGCTGCACATGCGCTAAAAACGTCTCAATAACAGCAGGGCTATCTACAGGTACATAGCTATGGCTAAGCCGACCTTGAGCAATGTCAGCAGCGAAACGGCTGGCACCGCGGGCAAAACCTGTCTGCGTGGTATTGGTCAGCCAAATCTGATAACCCTGCGCCAATAGCATGTCAAGCAACGGCGCTACTGTATTGGTTTCACCTAAAGACACCGCGTGGCACCAGATAACGTTATTATCCATCTCAGCTTTATGGTGCATTTCAGCTTTGATATCCGCTGTTGGCGCTGCAGGATAGTGCTTGCCAAAACGCTGCGCCACTTCTTGCTGATAGTTATCGCGCTTGTGTGAGCGTCGCCAGACTTGCAGACGATATAGCGGCTTGAGTAAGCCAATGATACATTGATAATAAAAGGGTGGTTGATACACCGCTCGACTGGATAACGCGTTAGATGGAGACGCGGTAGTAGAGGGCTTGAATGGCGTAGGAGAAGATGGCATAGAACAGCCCAGATTAGTAATGAATCAGATAATACCATTCTCAAAAAACTGATGGTAAAAAACGCGACAATTCTACCTGAATTTTCTGCTTAATAATAAGCTTTTACGCAGTATGAGCTAACAAAAATCGTTTAGACAATAATTAATATTAGCACTGCCATTATTGTGACTATCGCCAGCAACAGCTGATAGCGCTTGATACTGTGTTGTTCTTGCTTTTGTGTCGTTATCAACGCTTGCGCTTGCTGCCACTGCGCCACCAAGCTGGCTGCTTCTACGTGACCATTTTGGGCAGCTTGCTCTAGCCAATACTTACCATTATTGATATCTTGCACTATACCAACCCCCTGGTAATACATCCTACTGAGTAAGCGCTGCGCTCGGCTGTCGTCTTTGCTGGCGGCCTGCTTAACCCATTCAACACCTGCCTCTGTGCCAGTGATTTTATCCGTAGCTAACCCTTCACCGAGTAGCTCATACATCGCTAGACGTAGCATAGCAGCGGTATTACCAGCATGCGCGGCTTCTCGTAGTTTTAACAACGCTTGCTCTTTTGCTGCCAAATGACGCTCTGAAAAACTAACTTGTGCACGTGGTTTGCTTTGCTTGGCAATGTGCTGTTCAAACTGCTCTAGCACTTTACAAGCTTGCTGGTATTCAGCATTACCAGCAGTTTGTGGCTGTTCAATCTCATCTAATTCTATCAATAACTGGCTAAAAATTTCTGGGGTTGGCGAGGGTTTGACAGGGACTGACGGCGAGCGATCTGACTTGGTTTGCGTTAATGCCGGTTCCAATTTAGACAGCTCAGGCTTTATCTCACCTTGTTGTTCATTCGATAAGTCTTTATTGCTTAGTCGATCCAATATTTGTGGAGCAGTAGCTTCATTCAAAGCATTTTTATTCAAATCAGCTCTATTTAAAGCATCTGCTGATGTAGCCGTTATATTCTGCTTTACTAAAGAGTGTTCACTAGTAGCGACTGTCTGAGAACTACTCTTCATGCGAATCGGGCTTAAACCTGCTTTTAAATTTGTATTGGGATTCGAAGCTGTATGGGACGTAATATCAGCTTTATTATTCTGATGGCTCGTTGCAGACGTGTGATTATTGCCAGCGCTTGGCAATCTGGCACTGACCGCTTGATACAAGCCACTAGCAACTTGCCCGCCTTGTACAGCGACAAACGGCCGGTCAATATGACCGAACAAACGCAACCCTACTGGTTCTAGGGCAAAAAATATCGGTGAGTTGACACTGTCATTAATATTGGCATTGTTATTGTCGCCATACAGTACTGCCATATGCTGATAAAAGTCATCGGCGCTCAGTGACCATGTTGGATAACGTTTGCGCAGCTCGAACTGACCATACCAATGCGCTGTGGTTTGCCAGTGCCGTGCCAATACTTGGCCTGCATAAAACGCTAAAAACATCATGAAATTGCGATAACGTTCATCCGTTAGCAGCGTCTCTTCATCCCAATGACCCGCTTTAATCAAATCGCGACGTATCTGCGACAGCAAGGTGTCTATCCGTTGCAAGCTTGCCAGCGACTCATCCAAAACGCAATCACGTAGCTGAGTTTCGTAGGCAATGCCGCCTGCGACCGGACGATTCGCTAAGAAATCTTGCCAATAGCCTGCGGCGATATAATCAAGTGGCGTTAAAGGCGATGCAGACATAAGGCAAGCGTGTCCTTTTACAGTTCAATAGGTCATGAATAGGATGACATCGTTATGATGGCGACAGTAATGCAATGTGTAGATAGTTTACCTTAACCTAAAAGTTAAGGCGCTACAATAAAGGACTAAACAAGCGTACCACATTATCGAACAAACGCTCATAACCTGCACGCTGCTGCCATTCGGCTAAAGTCAAAAAATGACAGCTTTGCAGATAAGTCTCTTGGCAGTCAGTGATTTGAGCGACCATTTCTGGGGTATAAATCGCCAAGCTGACTTCCATATTGAGATAAAAGCTGCGCATATCGATATTTACCGTACCGAACAAACAGTAATCATCATCGATGACCACAGTTTTAGCATGCAGCAGCCCGCCTTTAAATAGCGCAATGGTCACACCTGCCTCTAGTAACTCCTCATAATACGCTTGGGATGCATGCTGTACTAAAAACGAATCAACCTTTTCGGGAACGATAATCGTCACCTCTACCCCGCGCTTAGCCGCGATCGTCAGCGCACTTGATAGCGCCTCATCAGGCACAAAGTACGGCGTGGTAATACAAATACGTTTGTTGGCGCGATGAATAACCGTCACCAATGTATTGTAAATAACATGCGCCGTCACCTGTGGTGCAGAAGGTATCAACTGCGCGACCACGCCTTCTATTATAGGCATCTGAGGTATGACTATCGACGTTGAGCCCGTATGTAGCGGCTCATCAGCGGCGATACTATCACCTAAGAACTTCACCCGGCTATTGATGTCATTGATGGTCGGATCCATCACATATAGTTTACGGGTATAGTTATTTATCCGCTGGTTTAGCTCGTCTAGATTGTTTTTGTTTTCAGCACCGATATCGGTAACCACCACCTTGGCCATCGCCGTCGCTATACTAATGGTACGATGGCTAACGCTACGTATCGCCACATCGATCCACTGTCCGACGTTTTTGTTTTGTTTAAAAAACTTAGGATCGACTAAATTAAAGCTGCCGATATAACCAATGTATTCATCAATGACCACCATCTTGCGGTGGTTACGCAGATCTGAACGTTTAAATAAGGTCTTGAACAAGCCTACTGGTAGCGACTGATGGACAAAGGCACCCGCGCGCTCTAACATTCGGTGCTCATTGCTGTTAAAAAAGCTGAAACTGCCAACACTATCCGCCAATATATGACACTCGACCCCGCGCTGTACGGCAGCGACCAATGCCTCTATCACCTCTACCACCTGCCCCTTCGGATAGATAATATAAAACTCCATCAAGATGATGCTCTTTGCTGACTCAATATCATCGATCAAACGCTTAAAAATAGCGTTGGGCGCGGTTAATAGCTGCATCTGATGATCGGAGAACACCCCAAAGCCTGTCCAGCGCGTCCCTATTTGGCTGACACCGCGATAGTTGTCGGGCAACAAATCTTGCCCCTTGTCAAAGACCAAATGCTCCCGCTTTGCCATATCATTCATCAGCAGGCTGGCTTGATCCACGCGTTCACGATAGCGGCGTCCGATCATTGGCTCACCCAGCAATATATAGGCAATAAATCCTACCACAGGCAAGGTATAAAGCACGGCAACCCAAGCAATCGATACACCAATATTGCGCTGTACCGATACAATCCGTAGCGTCATTAATATCATGAGCACGACATGTAATATCAGTCCCAATTCTGCAAAGTCGCCAAAAGACCATGTCGTAAAGTACTTTTCAATAGCAAAAGTGTCTATGCCCGCCTCCATCAACCAATCAATTAATACCAATCAAATAATTCAATACATGCACGTGCCACAAAGCATTATCAGTATAATAGCTTTTAGCACACACACAATAGGTAACTGTGTAGCCACTATATGGGCTAAACAAGCGCTACAATGACGACCATAAAACTAGGATAATCATCAATTTATAAAATACTTAAAATAATATTTGACAGGCAGGTGTAAATCTATATAATACACACCCACAGCAAGGGGCTTTAATTAAGTTCTATGTTGTTGAAAGTTTTTATGATTCTAGAGCGTGACACCTTTAGATAGTAGAACTTTTAAGAAATCCTATTTAAAGGATTTCTCTTGCGAAGCTAAAATTGCAGTGCAATTTTTATACGCTTCTCAGGGTGATTAGCTCAGTTGGTAGAGCGTCTGCCTTACACGCAGAATGTCGGCGGTTCGAATCCGTCATCACCCACCACTCTTTTTAGCGAGTGTCTCTGTAATAAGAGAAGATGCTAAAAACGACCTAAGCAGCGGTAGTTCAGTTGGTTAGAATACCGGCCTGTCACGCCGGGGGTCGCGGGTTCGAGTCCCGTCCGCTGCGCCATATTTAAAACGAATTCGGATGTTAAATCTGAGCAAGTTTCGCCTCAAACATAACTTTGTTTGAGGTTTTTTTGTGTCTGAATTTCCACTTAAACCTTTTCTTTATAAGGGTTGGATGCTTTCTCTCTTTTCACCTTTACCAAAAAATCTACTCTTCAAAAATGCATGAATGATAAGTTTTTGCACATGCACTCTATCTTGTGGAAGTCGGTGACCAATTTCTCAGGGACCAAACGGTGACCATTTTGTGACCATGATGGTTAAAGTTTGGTGGTAGTGACCCTTAATTTAGCAAATCTATGTATGAAGAGGTTTAGTGAAAAATCCATAACTTCGTGATAAAACCCTTCTAAAAACCAGTTTCAAAATAATAAAAATCCCCGCTACTAGACAGGGATTTTTACTCAAACACTATCTTCAATACCTACGCCCTATCATCAATCGTTCACTGGTTTGTTCGGCTGATAATTAGAGTGTGACGGTTTTGCAAACGCCAGTTTGACCACCTGCAATGCCACACAAATAGCACCAATGATAAAGATGACATCGGCAAAGGTACGGACCCAACGTAACGTTTGTAACAAGTCTTGTTGTAAGAAGCCCTCACTACGCGCGTACCATAAACCTTCGGTCATGGAAGCATGCGCTTGGAAGATACCGATGGGTAGCAAGCTGGTCGCAATCATCAATACCAAGCCTATATTTAATGCCCAAAAGCCAGTTTTGATGAGCTTTTCACTAAAAATATAGTCTGGACGAATATATCGCATTACCAGTAATACAAAACCAATCGCTAAAAATCCATATACCCCGAACAGTGCAGCATGTGAATGCACGGCAGTGGTATTTAATCCTTGTAGGTAGAATAATGATACCGGTGGATTAATCATAAAGCCAAACACCCCAGCCCCTAACATATTCCAGAAGGCGACCGCGACGAAGCACATGATAGGCCATTTTAATTTATTCATCCATGGCGCTTGACGCTGCATAGACCAATGCTCATAGCCTTCATAACCTAAGACCACTAATGGCACCACTTCTAACGCACTGAATGATGCACCGATTGCCATCACCGGTGTGGTCGTGCCGGAATAATACAAATGATGGAATGTGCCTGGTACACCGCCAAGCAGGAATAGCGCGGCAGAGGCAATAGAGCTGGCTGTGGCGATTTTCTTATTCACCAAGCCCAAGTTATAAAAAATAAAAGCAAGCGAGACCGTAGCGAATACTTCAAAGAAACCCTCTACCCATAAATGCACAACCCACCAGCGCCAGTATTCCATGATGGTTAAATGGGTGCGCTCACCATAGAACAAGCCTGCACCATAAAATAAGCCAACACAAACGACGGAGGCAAAGAAGATAGCGAGTAAGTTTTTATCACCTTGTTCTTTAAAGGCAGGTAAACAACCACGGGTCATTAATAATAGCCAAAACAGTACGGCAACCCATTTTAAAATCTGCCAAAATCTGCCTAGGTCAATATACTCATAGCCTTGATGTCCAAACCAAAAGTTATATTTTGCGGGCATTATATCTGCTAAAGCAAAATACTGACCGGCAAAAGACCCCACTACCACGATAATTAATGAAAACCATAATATATCGACGCCTAGTTTTTGATATTTAGGATCTTTACCGCCATTGATAAGCGGTGTCAAAAACAGCCCTGCCATCAAAAATGCAGTGGCAATCCAAAATAAGGCCGACTGAATATGCCACGTACGTACTAGCGCATAAGGAAAAAAATCTGCAACTGGAATACCATAAAACTCTTGACCTTCGACCGTATAATGCGCGACAAAACCGCCGATAAATACCTGAAATACAAACAGTGCCACCACTAAAAAGCCGTATTTTGCGAGCGCCTTTTGAGAAGGGGTCAAAGCAACTTTGGTTAATGGGTCAGCATCTGGCGTGATTTGTTTAACCTCTTCTTCTTGACGTAAGAAAGACCAGCCCCAAATTAAAAACCCTACCCCAGCGATTAAAAAGACAATACTGGCGATAGACCACATAATATTTTCTGACGTCGGTACGTTATCGATAAGCGGCTCATGCGGCCAGTTATTCGTATAGGTAGCATCAGTACCGGGACGTTCAGCAGAAGCAATCCACGCGGTCCAAAAGAAAAAGTTGGTCAGTTTTTGTCTATCAGCAGCATCCATTATGGTGTTGTTCTTCATCGCAAAGTTCTCTCGAGACTCTTGCAATGCAGGGTCATCACCATACAAGCTCATATAATAAGGCGCTATCTGATTGATAGCGGCAATCCGCGTGTCTGATAGCACGACTTGCTCGCTATCATTGACCACGCTACCACGATATTCTTTTTTCAGCTGCGCGTTCAATACCGCTTTTTGATCATCAGATGCGTCAGAAAAATTACTGCCATATAGCTCTTCGGATCTAATATCTAACCATGCTACCAGCTCTCTATGCAGCCAGTCCGCGGTCCAATCTGGCGCTTGATAAGCACCATGACCCAATACCGAACCAAGCTGCTGACCGCCTGTGCGTTGCCATGCAGACTGACCATCTAAGATATCCTCTTCTGTTAATAAAACCTGACCAGTAGTATCGACATACTGATCTGGTATTGGTGGTGCTGTGCGATAGATTTCAACACCGCCCCACCCTAAAAATATAAATGTCACGATTAGCACGGCCAGTAAACCGAACCAATACTTCTTGTACTCACCCATGTCTCGCTCCTCCTTGCAAATAGGTCATAACCCTTAAAAATATATTAATAATGAATGTTTAAGAGTGTTTTAAGGCATCACTTATTTAAAATATAGTTGAATCACTATAAAAAAATACAGTGCTGCTGGGATGAATTTTGCGCAGCCTCTGTCAGCGCAGACACAGCACGCAAGTAAAATTTATACCAGTAGCACTGGTAATATTAGCGTATCGATTTTATGTCGAATTGACTATATGATTCCTATACTGCTAATAAGTCATGCGGTTAAATAGCTAACACCTAAGGTTATTTCAATAATCAGCAACACTGCTGTCTCAGTAATCGCAGTCCACCAAAGCCTTAAAAATAAATTATAACATTCATTTTAAATGAATGTTATAATTTATCTCAACAACATTTGATTTAATTTTAAAAACTATTCAAGCTGATCGTATAATTGTTGAAACAAGTCAATGCTACATCTGCTAATGCTAAGCTTAATGATTATTAAAATTTGATAAAAATCACTTTGTTTACTCAATCAAGGAGTTCTCATGAACCATATAATCATCCCCAGTCATTGGAAAGTAAAACGCTCTACCCATTTCTTTACCAAGGATAAAGTACCCAAAGCCCTACTCACTCACCACAATACTGCGGAGGGCGTGTATGGTCAGATTTGTGTCATGCAAGGAGAGGTCACTTTTTACGGATTTGCCAATGAAGCAGCCACCGAACCAGAGCAAACCATCGTCATTAAAGCGGGACAGTTTGCAGTTAGTCCGCCACAGTATTGGCATCGAGTAGAGCTGAGTGAAGATGCTCAGTTTAATATTAATTTTTGGACAGAGGGCGATACGGCTAATAAATCTCTGTTTAACGCCTCTAAGATTCACAGCAAACCTATCGAAGCCTTGTTTGATAAGCCAAATGAATAAAATTGGTCTGATAACTATTTTTCTAGAAATTGAAGATAAGACAGTGTTTTTACTTAATGCCTATTCTCTATGGATTGAAACGGTCTCTATGGATTAAAACGGTCTCTATGGATTGAAACGGGCAACTTGGGCTAGGACGTGTCATCAATGAGCAGACTTATCTATCAAAATTATATATTTAATACTCTAAAAATAGCTATTCTCATGGCTAAATATTGTATGGTATTAATATTCAATAATTACTATCATAGGATAGCTTCCAAGCTCATAATTTCTCTACCCATAAAGCGAATAACACATGGACTATAACCACATACCCAGACAATCATTAGGCTTCTTCCCCACCCCTTTGATAGAGCTCACCAGATTGAGTGACAAACTCGGCGGCCCTACTATCTTTATGAAACGAGATGACAATACAGGATTGGCATTGGGTGGCAACAAAACCCGTAAGCTTGAATTTATAATGGGTGACGCCCTTGCTCAGGGTGCTGATTGCGTGATTACGGCAGGCGCTGCACAATCTAATCATTGTCGCCAAACTGCTGCTGCCGTTGCAAGCTTGGGACTTGACTGCCATTTAGTATTAGGCGGAGAAGAACCTGAGCAAGCAAGTGGCAATTTATTATTGGATAAGATTTTCGGGTGTCATATTCATTGGGCAGGCGCCCATCGCAAAGGGGAAGACATTCCTAAAATCGTCGAACAGTTAAAAACACAAGGCAAAAAACCCTACGTCATCCCTTATGGTGGTTCCAATGAATTGGGTGCTTTGGCCTTTGTAGAAGCCTTTAAAGAGTTAGAGTCGCAACGTACCAGCATGGACGTCTCATTTACTCATATTGTTTTTGCCTCTAGCTCTGGTGCGACACAAGCCGGCTTGATGCTTGGCAAGAAAATGCTCAACTCGCCTGCGCAGATCGTGGGTATCAATATCGATAAAGGCGAAACAGACAAAGTGCCATTTGATCAGTATACCGTCGCGCTTGCCAATAGCACCGCTGTCCTTATCGCAGCCGACCATCAATTTTCAGAGAGCGATTTAATACTTAACTCTGATTATGTAGGCGGCGGTTATGGCGTGGTTGGTGCTTTGGAAAACGAAGCCATTGAGATGACTGCGCAAACAGAGGGAATCTTGTTAGATCCTGTTTATACGGGTCGTGCGATGGGCGGGTTAATAGATATGATTCGCACAGGTAAAATTAAGCAAACGGATCGTGTGTTATTTTGGCATACGGGCGGTGCTCCCGCTTTGTTCGCTTACTCAAGTGCGTTAGAGATTACTCAAAAACGCTAGAAAATATCGTCAGCAAGTGGATAATGATAGCTCAATTCTTCTCAAGTCCAGTTTATACGCTCATAAAAACCAGATATAGTCAGTACCCTATAAATCAGATATGGTCTCAGGCTCGTTTAGTCTACTATTTGTAGTGCTTTCACCCGCCTTCCTTGTATCCAAATTATATTTAACCGACTATGGTTAACGCGCGTTCAGTGAACTGGAGTCATTATCAGTTAGTAGAATAAAAGGATTTAATATGCGACTGTCATCATTCATGCAAAAAATGCACAAACGCAACCCTAAACTTGGCAAAGTTGCCTCGCTTGCAACGGCCACAGGGGTACTTGCTGGTAACAGCCTAATCGTTGCACTACCGGTATGGCTAATGGGTGCTACTAAAGTCGTGACCGGTGCCGCGATCGCTGATGACACGATGATCAAAGTGACTAACTATTGGATAAATAGTAATAACGCCTTAATCGATAATATCTTGCCGGAGAAAGACTGGCGCATCAGCCTACCTGACGACGTCAATACCCAAGGCAAGTATCTACTGATGAGCAACCATCAGTCATGGGTAGATACCAGTATCGTGCAATACATTAGTGAAAACCGCTTGCCATTAACGCGCTTTTTTACCAAGTTTGAGCTGATATACATTCCTGTTATCGGCCAAGCGTTTTATTTTTTAGACTTTCCTATGATGCGTCGCCATTCTAAAGAGGCAATTGCTAAAAACCCAGCTTTACAAGGCAAAGATATCGAAGAAGCCAAACGCGCATGCGCCCTACTCAAAGACAAACCTTTTACCTTATTGAACTATTTAGAAGGCACGCGCTTTACCCAAGACAAGCATGACAAACAGCAGTCACCTTACAAGTATCTCCTCAAGCCACGTGCGGGCGGTTTATCATTAGCAATTAATGCGTTGGGTAAAGAGATGGATGGCATCTTGGATATGACCATCGTATATCCTGATGGGGTGCCGACTTACAGTGATCTGTGGAAAGGCAATATCAAACGCTTAGGTGTCGACGTACGACATGTCGAGATACCTGATGCGCTCTTTGATGCGGTCAAAAATGGCGGTTATGAGAATGATGAGGCCATCAAGGCGCAGATGTTTGCTTGGATAGAAGAGATGTGGCAGCAAAAAGACAAGCGCATTAGCGCTATGCTGGCTGAATTTGAAGCAACTCCTGCTAGTGGAAGTGCTGAATAAAAAACGTAAATAATCCACCCTATCATTCTTAGTATTCAATAAAGAAGCCCGCTAAAATTAATTTAGCGGGCTTTGCTACTTTATCATTAACGCGTTGATACTCACAATCACGCTTAAGCAGGTTGTCCAAACTTGCCATTGTGAAAGTCATTGACCGCCTGATGTAGCTCGGCTTCAGTATTCATCACAAACGGCCCCATGCGAGCGACTGGCTCGTTAAGCGGCTGGCCTGCGATTAACAAAAACCGCGCGCCATCATTAGCGCTATCCACAGTAACAGTATCACCTTTGGTTAATACAGCAAGGTTTTTGGCACGTACCGTATTATTTTTGCTGACATTTCCTTCAGCATCTCGTACTTGTAACTCACCCTCTACCACGTAGATAAAGGCATTGTGCTCGCTTGCCAAAGCCTGCTCAAAGCTGGTATTAGCCGGTAAGGTAACATCCAAGTACGTCGGATAAGTATAGTTATTGATAACAGGTCCAACCGTACCTTCGCTAGTCTCACCAGCGATGACGCGAATTTCGGTGCCATTGTCGCGGCACTCAAGTGGCGTCGACTCTGGTGGAAACTCTTGATAATTCGGCTCACTCATTTTAGCGCTGGCAGGCAAGTTGACCCATAGCTGAAAGCCTTTTAACAAGCCCCCTTCTTGTTCTGGCATCTCTGAATGCAAGATGCCACGCCCAGCGCTCATCCACTGCACACCGCCCGGCTCGATGACACCTTCATTACCTGCATTGTCTTTATGACGCATACGACCATTGAGCAGATAGGTCACGGTCTCAAAGCCGCGATGCGGATGGGTAGGAAAGCCTGCCACATAATCATCAGCATCATCGCTCTCAAAGCAATCTAACATCAAAAACGGATCCAACGTATCCAGATGCGGCGTGCCAATAATACGCGTGAGCTTCACGCCAGCGCCATCAGAGGTTGGCATGCCAGGTAGTTGATGCATCACGGTACGGTGTTGTAGTGGGGTAAGATTATCATTGATTTTATTTGTAGTAGTCATAATCATCTTCCTATGTTTTTGCTCGGTTGTCTTTATTCGATAACACTATTATAGGTGTTGACGACCCGCAAATAAACAGGGGTAAACGCAAATTATAGTTCTTATTTTTAGAACAATACTTGTCGTTTGGAGCAGTTTCTCAAAATTATTAGGCCTTTTTAAAATAGAGCCAATGCAAAGACGATTCTATAGTCAATTTTACATAAAATCGATAAGCTGATATTACCAGTGCTATTGGTTTTATAGTAATTCAATTATATTTATATAATTCTAGGGCGTGTCCTCATTTGAAAAGTAGAGATAAAAATGAAATAACAACCTGCCTTGATGCTTGTGTATGCTGATAGTAACAGCATCATGATTTTTAGAATGACAGTGTTAAAAATAAAAGCTTTTGAAACAAAAGCTTTTGTTTCAAAAGTATTTTACCTAATCGTTTGTAGACTTATGAAGGGGTTCAATTATGAAACGCAGCAATCAACTACAGCCATTATCTCGCCAGCATCATCTTGGTCTCAACTTGTCTCGTCATGCGAAAGAATGCGCTGACACGACTGACGAGATTGCCAAGCACTGGCATAATCTCACCGCTTATATCGACGATATGCAATATCATTTTCAGATTGAAGACAATTTAATTGCCAACGCCCTAGAGCCTTATCGAGCATCTCAACCTGAAGTAGCATCGGTATTAGAGACGCTTACTGGTCAGCATAAACGCTTGCAGACCCTGATAGATACGGGACAAAAAACAGCGAATCAGTCTATAACGACAGAACAAGTTAGAGAGCTTGGCACGTTACTATACGACCATATTCGTTTTGAGGAGCGCGAACTATATCCTGTCGTAGAAAAGTATCTAACAGAGGATGAGCTAGATGCTGTTTATCAAACAAGCCCAGACAGTATTAAGCGCTCAGATGAGAATCGCTAGAAATTATAGTGTTTCAAAAATGCTGTTTGCGTCGCTTTTATCGACGTTAATCGAGCATCAGCGTTGATTTAGCTTATTGACAGTGGCAATCAAGGCGACCATGATCACACCAATGATAATAAGAATGCCGGACATCATATGTGCAGCTTCATAATTCAGTGCCTCGACTTGCTCATAGATAGCAATCGAGACGACTTTGGTCTCACCGGAGATACTGCCACCTATCATCAATACCACGCCGAACTCGCCAATGGTATGGGCAAAGCTAATTAAGCTGCCAAGAATGATACCAACGCGCGCTTGTGGCAATGCCACTTTCGTAAATCGCCTGAGACGACTGGTTTCTAATAAATGTGCCACTTCGATGACGCTTGGTGGAATGCGTAAAAACTGAGCGTAGACAGGCTGAATATAAAAGGGCAACGAGTAAATAATAGAGCCGATGACAAGCCCTTCAAAGGTAAAGATGAATGGGCTGATGTTATGCTCAGCGAGCCATCTACCGATACCGACGTTGGGGCTTAATAGCAGTAATAAATAAAAGCCAATCACGGTAGGCGGTAATACCAGCGGTAACGCGATGATGCCCACTAATAAGACCTTAAGACGACCAAGCATTCGTCCACGGCTTGGCTTCGCGAGCCAATAAGCAATAGGCGTCGCAAATAATAATAAGCACAAGGTCGTAACACTAGCAAGCTTAATGCTTACCCATAATGGACTGAGCATATCTGCCATAAGAGATTGGGCTATCATAACGTCACTGCTCTTTTCTGGTCGTTCCTAGTCATTACTGGCTTAGCCATTACTGATCGTAACAAGTAATATCATTCACAAAAATTAGAGTAGCAAGTAAAAAGAGTGCAAGTACTATGCATTGTAGGCTAAGCGATTTTGACACAGCTAATCGTATTTCTGGGTTTGGTATAAGGATAATGCTTGGTTATTTAACCATTAAATAGCCCGCTTGCGAGAAATATTGTTGTCCTGCTTTTGAACGCAGATAATCCGTAAAATCTACGGCGATGGGTGCGTCACTGATGACAATTCCATCTTGCAAAATTGCTGGATAAGAGGCTGGTGCTAACGTGATAAATCGTTCAGGTTTGGCCTTAATTGCTATAACTTGTGATTGTGCGACAAAACCATAATCCACACTGCCCGTATGCGCATATTGAAATGCTTGGCCAATATTTTCGGCCTGTATCAGGCGTTTTTGCTTATTTAGGCTATCGTATAAATTTTGCGATTTTAGATAGGTTTGTGCAGAGGCGCCATAAGGGGCAAGTTCGGGGTTAGCAATGGCTATTTTGCCGTTAGCATCATTTATAAGTAAGTCACTCAATGCTGCCGGATCAGATTTGTCCAACGACTTAGTCAGGCTATATAAGGCTAACTGACCTTGCGTATAAGTAAATGGTGTATAACTCTCATTATTTTTATCGTTGTCTACGACTCTTTCAGCCGCCAGTTTGGCAGGGAATTCTTGATTGGCAGATAAGAATATATCGTAAGGTGCGCCTGCTTTTATTTGCGCGTATAACTTGCCTGACGAGGCATAAGTCACATCAATATCCTGCGCCACTAAATTTTTATCTACTTTATAACCATCAACAATTTGAGGCAACACATCCGATAAATTGGCAGCAGCAGCAATACGTAGGGTTTGGGTTTGCTCAGGTGTCTGGCTAGCAGAATCCGTGTCAACCGTATTTTCTGCTGTGCAAGCGCTTAACGCTACTAGTAAAAACGCAGAGATAGGTGTCACCGCCATCAACTTAGCCATTACTAACCATCCTCGTTCTTAACCATTGTTACTAAGCCACTTGGAAACATCATTGTCGTAGTATTCTTGCTTCCAAACCGGAATATCTGCCTTAATTGTATCGAGTATCCAGCGGCAAGCATCAAAAGCGGGATAACGATGGGCAGAAACCACACCAACCCACACAGCGACATCGCCTATCTCTAAAGCACCGATACGATGAATGGCAATGGCATGAGTGATTTCAAAACGCTTTTTAGCTTCTTCGATAATTGCGCGACCTTGATTCAGCGCTAAGTCTTCATAACCATAATAGGTCAAGCGTTCAACACTAGTGGCATTATTATGATTACGCACTCTGCCTTCAAAGCAAACAAAAGCACCGCAGCTATCATCATCGAGGGTATTTTTTAGTCGACCTTCATCAATCGCTACGTCTAATAACGCAAAGCCATCACGCTCAGCGATTAGGTAGGCTTCATCGATACTACGCTTGATACTCATTGAGTGGCTGTGGACGTTATCTGTCATTTGATGTCTCTATTTGCTGTCTTTTTAATTAGGAAGCGATCTACTAAAATTTAACCACCCGCAACTGGGGTGATAAATACCACACTATCACCATCATAGATCTGGTCTGTCCATTTAGCAAAGTAATCATTTACCGCCACGCGTAGCTCTGCCTGCGGGCGACTAAAGCGATGCTTTTGACTGAGTTGTTCGTATAGCTCAGTCAATGAGGTCGACTGCTCAACGCTGACCGCTTCTTCTTGGCAATTGGCTTCGTCCGCTAAGCTGGCGAAATACAAGACGTTGATAGTCATCGTTGCTTCAGTGTTTGGTGCTACGTCAATATTACTCATAAAAACCTTCCATTCTGTGCAAACTATCGAGCTTTATAACTATAGTCAGTTAAAAGTAATATCGACACATCACGCACTGCTGATATCTATTTTTTTTGCTTGCTATGCCTGCGCAGACAGAGGCTTCAAAAAATTGATATCAGCAGTACCGTAGCGATTTTAGGATATTTTGACTATATATTACTGCTCATCGGGTAATGCTCATCGTTATAAAAAACTTCATTATTCTAAGTGTGATTTTAAGCATGACGATAGTCTGATTTTCCACCTGTTTTTGTCACCAAATGAATATTATCAATAACGATATCATGCGATAGCGCTTTGGTCATATCGTAGATGGTCAAACAAGCAATGCTAACGGCGGTTAAGGCTTCCATCTCGACCCCAGTTTTATGCGTGACTTTGACAGTGCCGCTGACGATAATGGCATTTAGGTCGTCATCATAAGCAAAGGCTAGACCAATCTTGTCTAGCGGCAATGGATGACACAGTGGAATCAAATCGTGGGTGCGCTTGGCGGCCATAATACCGGCGATATGCGCCGTCTGAGTAATGCTACCCTTTTTGGTCATACCATCAGCAGCTTTGATTTGCGCATAAATCTCGCTTGGGAAACGCACTTGTCCGACTGCATTGGCTTCTCGCGTCGTTGCCGTCTTGCCACTGACATCGACCATGGTAATATCGCCGTTGCCGTCTAGATGCGATAAGCTAGATTGTCTGCTTTCCTGATTATTGCTATTCATTGCTAATGTCTCTTGATAAGGTCTCTTGATAAAGTCTCTTGATAAAGTCTCTTGATAAAGTCTCTTGATAAAATTTTATAAATCGCTTAACACTGCGCAGGCACGTTGAAAATCTTCAGGGGTATTAAAGTTGGTCAGATGCTGCCAATTTTCTGTCAAAGGCACCGCTTGCGTAAGAGGCTTGATAAATGACATGACACGGCGTTGACCGCTATCAACATAAGCCTTCAGATCAGGCTCAACACTTAATTGATACAGCCCCAATAATGGATATAGATGGCTATCATCGGTTAGACAAACCACTTTTTTATCGGCCGCTTGACTAATCACTGGTTGTAATTTTTGCCACAAATCAGTTGCCGGTATTAAGCTATCGCAGCTAATAACGAGTAACCATGAGGAGCCGGATTTTTGGTTTGGCGTTGTATCAGTGAGCTTAGCTAATGTCTGCAGAGCTGATTCAATAGCAACCAAAGCCCCGCCATTATCGCTCTGTTTGTCATCTTTCATAGGAGTGTAATCAGTAATATGCATAATTGGAGATTGTATATTACTAACAGTTAAATCTAAATCAACCGTAAAACCGCGCTCATTGTCTGCAATCATAATCAGTATATTGAAATCAGCGGCATTTGAATCAGCCGCTGTTAGTTCAAGGGCATGACGCACATGATAGTCTAATAGCCGCTCACCTGTCGACAGAGTGAGCTCCGCTTTGGGCGTGCCCATACGCTTGGACGCACCACCCGCTAAGATGACTACGCCTCCCAAGCTATTTAGATGTGGTGCAGTATCAACCATCATTGAATATCAGTCATGGCTAGGATTTTGTGCCAAAAAGTGCGGCACAAAATTGCATGGACGAGTACGGCTATCGAACTGCTCTTTTAAGATATTTTCCCAGCCAGTACGACACGCGCCTGATGAGCCCGGTAAGCAAAATATACCGGTGCCATTTGCCATGCCAGCAACCGCTCGTGATTGTACCGTAGACATGCCAATTTCATCTTTTGAGATGAGACGAAACATTTCACCAAAGCCATCGATCGACTTATCAAACAGTACTTTTACCGCTTCTGGCATGCTATCTCTGATAAAAAATCCCGTACCGCCCGTCGTAATCACTGCATGAACCTTTGGATCTGCAATCCAACCACTGATCACCGCTCTTATCTGGTAGATATCATCAGAGATCAATTGACGGTCTGCTAAATGATGCCCTGCTTCGGTTAAGCTGTCTACCAAGTATTGTCCTGAGGTATCTTCTGCAAGTGTTCGACTGTCAGAGACGGTTAATACGGTAATATTAAGCGGTGTAAATGCTGTAGCGGGTTTGCTCATAGAGTTTCCTCGAGAAGGTGATGTTAATGTTTAAAAAAGCGTAACGTGCTTATTAATTTAACCGCCAATGATTGACAGGTTATGCATAATGCCGCTATTGGCATCATGCAAATGATGGTGCTCAGGTTTAATCGGCATAAAGCTATATAGATCATTGACTAAACCTTGCACATCGTTAGTCTGTAGATGCTGACGAATATCATAGTTGCCTTGATCGAATAAGCACAGATGCACTTTGCCTTGACTGCTCACCCGCAGGCGATTACAGGTATCACAGAAATGCGCCGCGTAAGGGGCAATCATACCAATGCGTCCCATATAATCAGGATGGCTGTACTCTACCGCTGGACCATCACTACTGCCGCGCTCATGTGGCTGCCAGCCATGCTCTAATAAATAATCGGTGATAATATCGGACTGGGCATGCTGAGCAAAAAACAGATCGCTATTGTCGCTGGTCTGCATGAATTCAATAAATCGATAAGTCACTCGCCTATCTTTGACGTAGTCGATGGCATCTATCAGATTTTCAAAGGCGGTCTCTGCCATCAACACACTGTTGATTTTGAGCTTGATATTCGTGGTTTGTAGCAACGTATCCATGTCAGCAAGTAGTTGCGGTAAGCTATCAAAGCCTGTCATCTTATGGAAAGTAGCGGCATCAAAACTGTCCATGCTGATATTTAACTGGTCGAGCCCAGCTGCTTGCCAACTGGCTAAATGCTTACCCAGCTTATAACCATTACTGGTCATTGCCACCGTTTCAATGCCATCAGTTTGTTTGATGGTTTCAATAATCTCGACGACATCGCGACGGATAGAGGGCTCACCGCCAGTGATTCTAACTTTTTTGGTGCCGACTTGAGCAAAGCCGCGTATCAGTGTGGCAATCTCAGGAACACTAAGCTCATCATCAGGACGTTTGCCTTGATAGCCGTTCGGCAAACAGTATTCACAGCGAAAGTTACAGAAGTCGGTAATAGACAAACGCAGATAGGTAAGACGTCGAGCAAAACCATCAGTTAACGGTTGAGAGTGCTCAATATCTTGCTCGGTAGGTGCTGCTACAGACGGGGCTTGATAATTATCAAAAGCCGTAGCGGCTGTTAATGTAGACATACTAGGCGAATACAGTTGTGCATGGCCTATCTTAATGTTGTCATCACTCATATTTTCCTACCATCAGTAGTGCTTGTGGGCAGCATTACTTTATTATTCGTGTTTGGCCTACCATTGTATGATTTATTTTCAGTTTTTTTGTAGTCATCTTATAGAGATTTAGAAAACTGTCACTACGCATGTAGCCAAGGGAACGGCTGCACAATGACGCTATCACCTGATGCCACATTACCACTGTCTTTGTCCAAAACAACAAAGCAATTCGCTCGGCTAAGCTGTTTGATTCTATGTGATTGCTGACCTAAGAAGCACTCAACTTGATAACTGCCAGCGTCGTTTTGTGTGAGAACACCGCGCTGAAAGTCCTTACGACCAGCTGATTTTTTGATATCGTTTGTGAGCGTTGCTTTGACACTCAATTGCATGGGTCGCTCTGCTAAATCAGCGCCTGACATTTGCCACAATGCTGGTATCACAAACTGTAACGCCCCAACGACCGTCGATAATGGATTGCCCGGCAGACCAAAATATAACACGGGCTTAGCTATATCTTGGTTTAATTCACCAAACACAAACGGCTTACCCGGCTTCATCGCGACTTTATAGTGGTTAATTTGACCCAGCTGTTCAATCACGGTAGTCAAAAAATCATAATCACCAACCGAGACGCCAGCCGTTGATATCAGGACATCGCAGTCTTGCATCGCTTTATTGACAGCGGCAGTCGTCTGCTCTAGATTGTCAGGGATAATGCCGTAATCACGAATGGTCACTGGCAGATCAGCCAGCATGGTTTTGAGTGTAGGCGTATTAGAATTATATATTTGCGCCAAGCTTGTCAGCTCATTGCCAATAGCAACCAGCTCATCACCAGTTGCTAACAGGCCTACCGTCAATGGCTGAAACACCTTGATTTGGCTGACGCCCAAATTAGCCAATAAGCTAATATCAGCAGCATTAAGACGTTTACCTACCTTCAATACGGCCTCGCCCGATTCGATTTCTTCACCTTGTTTGCGAATATTGTTATCGATCTGAGCCGTTTGCGACAGCGTCACCGTGTAAGGTTTTGATTTATCGATTGTGTCTCTAATAGTGGCAAAGTTAGTATTCTCTTGCATGATGACCGTGTCACAGCTATCTGGAACGACGGCGCCAGTAAAGATACGTACACCTTGTCCCGCTGTTAACTCGCCAGTATAAGCACTGCCCGCTTGTGATTCGCCAATGATTTGAATGCTGCTGTCGTTTGATATATCGCTGCCATGAGCGATCGCATAACCATCCATCGCTGATAGATTCTGTCTTGGTATATCGAATGTTGCGGTGATATCTTGCGCCAGTATTTGATTACGACTGTCTAGCAGCTCACAGGTGTTGAGCACCCTTGTTGGCAATGGAAAGTCATTATTATTATAAGTATCTACGCGCAGCTTTATCGCTGTCTGTAACGCTTCCATCGTAATCATAGGAGAACACTCAGTTTGTCGGTTGTTATTAGTATCACATTATAGTGAGGCATTGCTAACAGTTTATCATCTGTAGCCCGTATTTTTTGCTATCAGCGTTAATTGCATCTCTTCTACTAGTTGTAGTCGATTTTATATATTTTCAATGCGAGTGTACTTAAGTTTTTGATAGCACCATACAAATAAGTTCATATAGCACCCTGCTCGTTAAACACTAACAGATAATCGATATTAGGGCATGTCCTCAATCTGAACGGAAGAGACTAAACAGGCTAAATACTACCAAATTGTATCAAATAGCTGGTCAATATCTCGATACTATAGTCAAGGAATTTTAGAATCGCTACAAGGCGACCGACCGCAGATAGTACACTGAGTACATCTAGGGCGGGCAACACCGTAGCGGTTTAAAAATGCTCTGACTATATCTGCGCTATTTTTCTTGTTTGGCTACCATTTATCTCATTTTTATCGCCATTTTTAAAATGATGACATGCCCGAATAGTGAGTACTTAATTTTAACTGCTTAATTTTCAATGCGAGCCTTTTAACTCAGTACCTTTTAAGTAAGCTGCTACCTGTAAATCAATGCCTTTAGATAGGGCATAAAAAAGCACCTTAATCTAGGTGCTTTTTTAGAGTCATCACTATAAAAAATTATGAACACAGTCGTCAAAAACGGTGGCGTTGATTATTACATAATAGCGCCAGCAACCAACTTCACCATGATGTCAATGAAGAAGCACTCCGCTGACTGATAAAACCATCTGGCGTTTGCCCGTTATCGGCTTGCCAACGCTGGAATGCTTTGCGCGTGTTGGTACCGATAATACCATCCGTGCCTTTGGTATCATAACCTGCACTGGTTAAGCGCTGCTGCAATCTGGTCACTTGAGAAGTCGATAATGGGTTTTCATAGCGCGGCCATGATTTTCGTAGACCACTTTGCCCAGCCAGTGCTTTACCCAGCAAGCTCACACCCAGCGCATAGCTCGATGAGTTGTTATAAACCTTGATCACATCAAAATTTGGGCTTAACAATAGCACTGGGCCATCTTTACCCGCTGGTAGCCATAGCTCCATTTGCGTATTGGCATCGAGATACACATCATCTATGGTATCAACGCCAAGCGCCGCCCATCTGGCTGCAGGTTGCTTGCTACCGACCACTGAATAATCAAATGAAGATGGAACCGTTACCTCATAAAAAGGCGCCAGACCGCGAACCCAGCCTGAGTTGCTGAGATAATTGGCCGTAGAGGCTAAGGCATCGCCTGTTGACCATGGGTTGCGGTGACCATTACCATCACCATCGACACCATGCTCTGACCAAGTACCTGGGATGAACTGCGTTTGTCCCATGCCGCCAGCCCAAGAGCCTTCTAACTGTGACCACGACACGTCACCACGCTGCAATAGCGTCGCTAATGATAGTAACTGCGTTTCGGCGAACTCTTGGCGACGACCGTCATAAGCAAGGCTAGAGAGCGCGCTTGGTAAATCGCTATTGCCAGTCACCACGCCGTATGACGACTCCATGCCCCAAATCGCGGCGATGGTTTCTGCACTTACCCCATACTGCGATTCTAATTGTGACAAAAATGCCCGTTGCTCAGCAAACTTGCGCTTACCCGTACTCACACGCCCATCTGATACCGCAGAATCAACATATTCCCACGGCATTTTTGAAAACTCTGGCTGTCCTGAGTCAAGCGAGATGACCTGCTGATTTAAGTAAGCAGAATCCATCAGACGTCGAATCGTTGAGGCATCATAGCCTGATGACAGCGCGCGCATGGAGAAGTCAGACTTCCAATCAGAAAAGCTGTTGTAACTTGGTTTTGCCACTGGCTGCGGCTTGACGACCGGTGCCGGTGTTGGCTTTACTTGAATGGTTTGGGTCTGGGTAATCTGTACATTACCTTGACGCACAGGCTTGCTGGGTTTTTGCATCGCCTGTTGACTGGTACAACCGACCATTACTAAGGCAGGGAAAAGGGCAATGTACTGTTTTTTTAACATCATAAAAACTCTCAAGTATGGATAAGTAACTTAGCGATTAGCGGCAACAATTAGCAGCCGTTCATCAAATTTAACGTCTAAGCATTTAAAATCAAAGCATTTAACGTCCGAGTACAGCCCGTGGATCGATAGGATTGCCATTCAAGCGAACTTGAAATTCTAGACCGACTTGGTTGGTTTGACCACTGCTACCCATACTGGCAATACGTTGACCAAGTTGTACCTGCTCGCCTTCTTTAACCAGTAATTGACTATTGTGAGCGTAGGCGGTGATGTAATTATCGCTGTGGCGAATCATGATGAGGTTACCATACTCTGGTAGACCATTGCCCGAATACAATACAGTACCAGATTGGCTGGCAAGCACAGGATCACCTTCGTTACCAGCGAACCACATGCCCATGTTACCGGCTGCCGCATCAAAGTTGCGAACCACTTGGTTACGACTTGGATAATCATAGCCCGATGTCGCGTTGGCCGTTACTTCATATGCTGGCGTTGGCGTGCTGGTGACAGGAGGGGTATAAGTCGGCTGTGACGGAGCAGAAGTATTAGCACCATTATAAGTATTATAGCGATTGTTGCTAGCTGCCGTTACTGGCGCGCCTTCCCATAGCTTCAACCACTGACCGCTATAGATGGTATATTTACTATCCAAACCGTTCATCGCCCCAATTTGACGATAGCTCAAGCGATAGCGTTCAGCGATTTGACTGACCGTATCGCCACGCTGCACGCGATGATAGTTAGGAACGCCTTGCGCATTGGTAATAATCTTAGGTCCCACTTGGTTAGCTGATTGGTAAGTAGGCTTCGTCGCACAGCCTACTATCGTTAACGATGCTGCTGTCAACGTTCCTATCAATGCTACTGTTGCCAAGCGCGATCCAGCAATAAGCTTCTTCATACAAGATTTCCTATTCTTTATGTTACTCACAAACTCCTTGTGCTAATCACAAGCATTTTGCTAACTTTTATACCGTTTAGTATTTGGCAGCTAGGATTTGGCAGCACCAAATTATAGCATTAACGCCGACAACGTATTAAGGGTGTCAGCTGGCGTATGATGCAGGCGCACTGGAGATAGACTAATATAACCCGCTGCCACCGCTTGGTCATCCGTCATGTTCATGGCCGATGACTGAATATCTTCAGTTTCTAGTGACGATTCATGTTGCCGCTTACGTAGCGATAGCCAATAGGCATCTCTCCCGCGTGGATCTACCACATGATGTACAGGCCGTGCTATCTGACTATGTCCCAGACAGGTGATTTTTCGACCTTTAATATCATCAGCATCATTTACATCAGGGATATTAACGTTTAATACATGATAGGGCAAACTTTTGAATGCCTCTACTATAGATGTTTCGGTCAACAGTTTGACTATTTCATCGGCGGCCATTTGATAGCGGTGCGCTTGGTCTTGCTCGTCGCCTTTTATTCTCGCCCCTACCAGAGAAGTCGCAATCGCCGGTAAGCCAAAGAGTTGGGCGGTCAATGCCGCGCCAAAAGTACCCGAAAACAATACATCTTGTCCCAAGTTGGCCCCTGAATTGATACCAGTAATCACGCAGTCAAAGCGCGTGTCTTGATACAGCTCGTGTAACGCCAAATAAACACAATCCGCAGGCGAACCATTGACCGCGATAAACCCCGACGGCAACTGCTGAGTATACAACGGCTGAGAGATGCTCAAGGCGCTACTGCAGCCGCTCTGCTCATTGTTAGGTGCGACCACCTTCACCTCACCAACCTTTGATAAAGCTTGCGCCAGCGCTAACAATCCTGGCGCATGTACCCCATCATCATTACTAACTAAAAATTTCATTTGTGCTCAATATATTTAGGTTTGACCGTCTGTCTGCTTGTCTACTTTAGGGTGGTAAAATTGCTATAATTAGCCCAGTATTTGACTATTAATTGCTGAGCGCACCTCACCCCGATGCACCACTGGGAACGATTGTTATCACTCCGTTTTATGCTAACTGTGGTCATTATTAGATAGCACTTTAACCCTATAGTCGTGTCAGGTGCAACGATATTATGGGCGATTATACCTGAATCGCTAGCAGACACGAACCCACTCTTTGCGCAGAATTTGCCTGTTGCTTGACAGCATCCTTTATTTTTCACGGTAGTCAAACGGCAATATAGTCAGTCCCAAATAAAATGAGTATAAGTATTATAATGCGCCACTGGTATAAATTTTCCTTACTTGCTGTGTCTAAGCTGACAGAGGCGACGAAAAATTCATCCCAGTAGTACTATGTTTATTTTATAGTGGCTCGACTAGATGCAATTAAAACTGGTCGGTAACACGTTACAATAGACAACAACGTACAACAATATAAACTTACCCCACTCTCAACTTGAAATAAGCAAATCAAACTGAAGAGGCGGATTACCAAGTTTTTTGTTGAGTACAAAGCACA